>NZ_JBHSGT010000041.1:0-109859 GCF_042654605.1 Enterococcus eurekensis | reverse complement strand
ACAAAATAGACTGTTATAACAAGGTTTTTGAAGCTTTTTTGAAAAATTATGAATTATTCAGGTTAAATGTTTATTATTAAAAATGGCGTACATTTTTTTAAAAATAAGGATGAAAAACTAGTTATTATCGATTATACAGAAGGAAAAAAATATCAAATTCAATTTCAAGAAATGTTGATAAAAATCATGAGACTTTTACGAGTAAAAAAGACGATTAAAGAAGTAGTGGACTATACTGGAATAAAAGAGAGCGAAGTTATCGAAATTATTTCTTCGTTTGAGAAGATTGGAATAATAGAAAAAATCAAAAATACTAAAAGTATCTCTGTGGCCATAATAGGATTAGGTACAACAGGTAGTCATATTTTCAGGCAGATAACTAAATTGGATAATATTGTTAAAATAGTGTTAGTAGATGATGATAGGGTAGAGTATGATAACATAAATAGACAGGATTTTATCGAGAAAGATATTGGGAAATTTAAAGTAGATGTTTTAGAAAAACAAACAGAAATTCTAACTGTAACATATAAACAGAAGGTTATCGAAAAAGATGAAATTAGTAAGATTATCATTAATGAAAAAATTAAACTGATTATTCATGCAGCAGATTATCCCTCATCACATGAGTTAGCACTAATAATTGAAGATGCGGCTAGGGAATCTAAGATACCATATATAATAAATTTTGGATATATTTCAAACGTTGTCTCTCTACCAGAATTTTATTTTCCAACAGATAGTATTACATACAGAAAAACACATCAATCCAATGACTATGAGTTGATTTTCTTACAATCAATTGAAAAAGCTAGTTATCGTGTTATAGAAAATTTAGCTACTTTGATTGCACAACAAATCATAGACTATCAAAGAGAAGGAATCCCGATAAAACATGGTGAGAGGGGATATTTTCATGTGGGGAATTATGAATGGAGGAGTGAAAAGTTGGTATGAATAAAGAATTGAATCTTGTTTTTGAAAAAGGAGAACAGTTTGAAGGCTTTCGGAGAAATAGTATATTTACAGCATTAAATCAAAAAACAATGTCTAGTTTATCGGATGATCTGTGGGATAAAAATCCAATAATGAATACAGATATCAATATTTCATCTCCTACATCATCGATTTTAGATAGATATTATGTAAATATCTTAACCACAATCCTACTAGGGGTATCAAATAATAACTTAAATAAGATTATCATTTATAAACCTAATGAAATAGAGTTGGATAGATATTCTTGTAAAATATTTGAAAGAGTAAAAAAAATGATTCCTATTGAAGTGGTTTCAACGACCGTGCGAAAAAAAAAGAAATTAGATCCAAGCAATATGAGGAAAGCAATTAAACGGGGATTCTATCATGAATTTGAAGAAGAAGAAAGCGTCTTATGTGAAATATATCGAATCTATGGAAAAATATTTATGAATCATAAAATAAACATTTCAGAACTAATAGTACTCTTACAGCGAGAAATAAACGACTATGAGAAGTGGTTACTAGTGAAATTGATTATTAACACCACCATTAGAGAATTTGATTATGAAGTTACCGAAAAATATTTGGATATACTATATAAACTGAAAAAAAATCATTTTGATTATTGGAACAGTAAAAGTTACTATTTATTAAAAAAAGAAGGGAAGCATCATGCTTGTAAATATCTGAAAAACAAACTAAACATAGAACACTTCCTTGTTGGGGAAAAAGTAGACTTAACCGAGTCTTTAGTTTTTAAAAATTATGCAAGCATGTTAAAAACAACCAGTCTGAAAAAAAACAAATACTTGAAAAATGTCTGGGACATACACCACAGGATATTGACTTGTGGAATTACTATTTTTCTTGTTATTCAAATAAAGAAAAAGAAAGAGAAATTTATAAGGAATTTGTGGTAAATGGTTATTCTGAACTATTTCTTTATAAAAATCTGATACTAAATAAGGGGGAAGATGAGTTGGTAGTTCGTTTAATTGTGATTCTTTCTGAAATGGGAGAAGTAAAACTTGCTAAAAAATATATATCGAGCATCTGTTCGAGTGATATAAAAATAAAACTAGAAAAATATTTGGAGGGGATTTAATTGAAGCAGTTATTCTTATGCAGGAAAAAACAATTATTATTCCATTTATTAACAACGATAGTTTTGTCAGCTTTGATGGTGATCAATGCCATTGTTATCGAACAAATAGCTTCTGTAACCAAAATGAACGAGCTTCTAATTGTGACGATGGGGACAATTATTTTTTTAGTATTGCAATCATTAAGCTATTTTTTTCAACAATATTATACAGAGCGCCTAGTTCAGATACTGATGAATGATATTCGATTGATTATTTTTAGAAATTTGAAAAATAAACCTGGATTTATGATCTCTCAAAAAATGCAGGATCAGTATTTATCAACTTTAACAAGTAAATTAAATATAGTTGAGCAATCTTTTTTAGTACAATTGTTTTGGGGAATTTATCTTATTAGTCAGTTTTTTGTTGCATTAATTTTAGCAATGAAAATAAATTTGTTGTTATCATTTTTTGTGTTAGTGTTGACAATACCACAAATACTAGTTCCCATTTTTTCAAGGAAATCATTAACTAAAAATAAACAAGAGGTATCAAAAATAATTGATCTTTATGTAGCAGAAGTGGATGACTATTTAGTAGGGAGCGAGACATGGAGAATTTTTAATAAAAGAGATACATTTTTTAAGAAGCTTCAATTAGTGTCAAATAAAGTAAAGGACACAGAAATTAAAGAAGCTAAAACACTGAATATAGTTGGAGTGTTGAATAAAATTTTTTCGGATTTTCTTTATTTTGGAACTTGGTTGTTAGGGGCATATTTTATTATTAGTGGGCAATTAACATTGAGTCTTTTAGTGGGCTTTACTCAAATTGTTTCCTCCATTTCTTTTCCTTTAAATTCTGCTACTGGAACAATGTCTGAAATCATTGGTGGATTTGAAGTTTTTAAAGAAGTTATAGTGTCAAGTGGAACATCTCTATATACAGAACCAATCTTCACGTTGAATGACAATGCAGTTAGTTTTGTAGATGTTGATTATCATGTAGGGAAAAAAGTAATACTACAGAAATTTACTTATGATTTTAAATCTCAAAAACGATATTTAGTTATTGGAGAAAGTGGATCTGGTAAAACGAGCCTTTTCCGGTTAATTTTTAATGAAGCTAGTCCGATAAATGGTGAGGTAATGCGTTCAGAGAAGGTTGCTTATGTTCCGCAAGAACCGCATATTTTTAAAGGGACGTTAATAGAAAATATTACTTTATTTTCTATTGATATTTGCGAAGAGCATTTGAATTCAATTATAAAAATGCTTTATCTTGAACCATTAAAGGATATGAAACTCTCTTCTAAAACGGTGTCAGGTGGTGAGAAAAGTCGTATTGCGTTAGCTCGTGCGTTATATAGTCAAGCAGAATTTTTAGTAGTGGACGAGTTATCAAGTGCTTTAGACAAGGAAACACAACGTGAAATTGAGCAAATGTTATTAAATTCTGATTTGAACTTTATTTACGCTACTCATAAATATGATGAAGCGTTTGTTTCAAATTTCGATCAAATAATAGAAATGCCGATCTTAACAGAAATTATTGAATAGATAAAAGGAAAAACATTATTTATGTGAATGAGAGATAATGATTTCTAGACAAAAAAATAATGAGACTTCTGTTAGTACACCCAATCATATATTATTTGCTTCTTAGATCTATTGGTCAGTTTAAAAAAAGATAATAAAAAGGAGTGCAGACCTATGTCGCAGTCCTTTCTTTACTTTTAAAAAGAAATAAAATAGATAAAAGTAAGATGAAAGGAACACTAAACTTATTCATGCTAGGGTTGTTGAATACGAATCTAGCAAGCGATTCAAGAATCGTTACCATCAAGAATGACAAATAGAAATAAATTGTAACACGACAAAATAATTTTAGTTGAATTAAAGGGCATAGATGATTTTATTTAAGGGGATGTATCATTATATTGTAGCGGATTTCCATGTAAAGAATAATGATTGGATTAAGCAATCTATATAATCTTAGTTGCGAACAGGTGTTATTTTCGTTGTAATATTTTTAATTGATTTTAAAATAGTCATTCGTGGTTGGATGTAAAGGAGTGTAATAATGAAGTTAAATTGGAAAGTATTTAAAAAAGGTAAGATTCGAAATCTTTTTCTTTTGTTGGTGGGAATGTTATTAACGGCCTTGAATGGGATTTTCATTCCGATGGTGATTATTGAAGCACAAAAAATAACGGTAGAGACAACAATCCGAGCAGTGGTTAACTTGGGTTTGCTGTCATTAGGTATCTGGGTATTGGTTTTATGGGGAGGCTATCTTCTTTCCTATGCCAAAGAAAATGTGATTGAAAATATCAACTTATATCTAAAGGAAAGTATTTTACAATCTATCAATAGTAGAAAAAATAAGTTCGATGATACAGCGATATTAACGTCTTATACGACGAATATCAAATTGTTTGAAAAGAATTTTTTAGAACCTCATATTGATATTTTTACTAATATGGTGATCGCTTTCGTCGCGGTTATTTTCATGATTCAACTGGATCCACTTATTTCTACGGTGTTTATCTTATCCTCACTTCTCGTCTTTATTCCACAATTACTAGCGAAGAAATATTTAATTAAAAGCGGACAAAAAATGGAAAAAGCACAATCGAGTGAATTGAAATATTTCAATGATTTTATTGGTGGTTTAGGAACGTTAAGAAACTATCAAGTCGATCAAGCATTTACTCAAAAAGTCTCGAATGCTGCTCAAGCGACTGAAAAATCGTATAGAGAAATGAAGTTAAAGGCTCAAGTGGTGACATTTATTTCACAAATAGTGATTGTTACGAGTTTTATTTTGCCATTTTTTCTAGGTGTTATTGTCGGAATATTGAATAATCGTTTAGATATTGCTACGCTAATCGCGATTTTCCTTGCGACAGATAAAGTTCAAGCACCATTATTTTTTATGATTCAATCTTTGAATCAAATCAAGGCCTCAGAAGCCATTAAAGAAGATTTAGAACGATATTTATTGGATGAAACGAAGACCATTGATCCCGTTATTTTAGAAAAAAACAGAGAGATTGAAGCGGTGACTTTTAAGAATGTGTCGTTAGATTTTGATTCGAAGACGATTTTAAATAACGCTTCTTTTACGATTAATAAAGGCGATAAGGTCTTGATTACGGGGCCTTCAGGCAGTGGCAAGTCGACCATGCTAAACTTGATTTTGGGTAGTCTTTATCCAAAGAGTGGAGAAATTCGATTTGAGACAGAAAACCAGCAATTAAGTAACCAAGTGATGCAAGAACAAATCGCGATGATTTATCAAAAAGCCTTTATTTTTTCGGATACATTGAAATTTAATGTTGATTTAGGTCAAGGCTACTCCGATGAACAAATTTTGTCCGTATTAGAAAAAGTCAACTTAAGACAAGAACTGGGTCAAGAGGCATTAGTGTATGACTGTGGGGAACAAGGTTCTAAATTATCAGAAGGGCAAAAGCAACGTCTGGAAATCGCACGTGCGTTACTATCGGAGAAAAAAGTGATTTTACTCGATGAGGTAACGGCGAGTTTAGATGAAGAAAATGCCCAAATGATCCGTGCCTTAATTTATCAATTACCAGCAACTATCATTGAAGTTGCACATCACTTTGATCTGCAAGAAATGAAGCAAGCTGGTTTTAGACATTTTCAATTGCAAGCAGGTCAGGTGATTGAATAAATAGGCTACTCTTTGATTCCTGGTCGTGTTATGTTCTGCAGGTATTATCGAAATCGCGCATCACTACGATCGAGGAGTCTAGCCGCTGATTTTCGTTGATCAGAAAGCAAGCACTCTATGAAAAAATTTAACGACAAAAATTTAAACTTATTATATTTATCAGTTCCTTTATTCCCATCCTAGCATCTTTTATCCAAAACACGGCACTATCTTTATACGTGCTTGATTTGACGAAATCAAGTAGTCAATTTGCCTTTGTTCTTGTTTTCTTTTATCGAACGAGAATTAAGAAAAGCCGTATGGAGATTAGTTATAGTGAAGAGGTAGTGTAGTTGAATTAATTAGGGAAGAATTACACCTGATTGGAAGTTGCCTATAATAGACTCTATCTAGCCATTTTTCACTTATTCAGAATATATTATGACTAAATGATTTACTACATAGATCGGCTAAAAACATGATATAATGAGCATAGATATACTTTTATTAAAGGAGGGGTTATATATGGCTGAATATAAATACTCTGTTAAAAATACGACTAAATTAGAACGTGAAAAGTTACGTAACGTTGCTTTAAGCTACTCTACCTTGGATGCACTAGAACCTTCAAAAGATACAATGAAACTGGTAGATGCATATGTTGATGGGACGATGGAAATCGCTGATGCATTAGAAATCGTGTTAGAAAAATATCGAAAATCAGGATCGAACAATGATTGATCCGTATTTAATTCCGAATACAAATATTTTGAAAAATAAGTTAAATATATTGGATATGGATACTTTAGAAAAAGCAGAAGCTGATATCACTTATTTGAATCAAGTGAGTGAAAAAACATATTTAAGTTAATGTTCGAATTATTTCTTTCGAAACGCGAGATATTGTCACGGGAATATAAGTTCCCAGCTAAAGATGCTTGGCTAATATTTCGTTCTTGTCTTAGTTTCCTCATCAATTTGCCATTATTCATTATTTTTAACCCCTTTTTGCGTAAATATTGCGCAATAAACTGTTTTCTAGGTACGAGGGTGTATAGTTTAGTTGTGTTTTGAAAAACGTAATTATGCGAATCTATTATAAAATAAGTTTAAATACTTACTGAAAGAAATCGGGTGCTAATGTTCGTTCATGTGTCGATTGTGATACTCTTTTGAGAATATTTGTTTTTTAGTGAGATGAGTATCATTTAGTAAGAGTTGAAATTTATTTGACGCATTTTTAGTCATAATAAACTTTTATTTATTTTAGCGTGTATAATTTAGTTTGTAAATGATTTATTGTTTTTATGAATGAAAGGTAAAATTGGATTTGAATCTAGTTTATGAAAGAAGGGTGAAGATGAAAAAGAAAAAATGGATTGTTTTGGTTGGTGTTGCCGCAGTTGCACTCGGCGGTTGGTTTTATCAAGAAATGAAAGAAAACGAAGTCGTTGATGCTCAAGCAGAGCTTAAAAGTAATCAACAATTGGTCGGCAAAGATGGGAAATTGACATTGGCGGTCGAAGGATTGGAAGATGCATCAGGTTATTTGAAGATGAACATAAAAGAAGAGGATTTTACACAGTTAGAAGCACAATTGGCAGCTGTGAAATCTGAAAATGAGCAATTGATTGCTAAATACCAGATAAAATCCAATGCAGTACGTCACGTTGAACGCTTAGAAGAAAAATTAAGTTTACTTCGCCAACGTTTTGAGTTCCAAGAAGAAATCAATCAGTTGTTTATTGATGGTACCGCAATTACTCAGGGAGTCTTTAATCAAAAATTGATTTTAAAAGAGGAACTGACACAGATTGATATCCATAAGTTAGAAGCGTCATTTGAACAAACGTTTGAACATCAAGAAGGTTCATGGGGTACAATGATTAAGCAGTCACTAGAAGCCATTGTATTACAAGTTAATGCTATTGATCATGCTTCAAGGATGATCGCTGATTCTAAAGTGGAAGATGCCAGAAGTTTAGTGATTTTGCTCAATAACATGACAGCAACTGAAACAAAAATCGCATTGCTTAGCCAAGTAAAAGGGGAATTACGTGAGGCTGTTTTTGAAGAATTGCAACTAAGCAATAGAATGTAGATATATGATATTAGAATATTCGATAGGTAGGTTTCGAATCATAAATTACACAATAGAAAGGTCAATGCGAATCATTATGATGAGCGTTGACCTTTTCTGTTAAAGTGGAATCTGAATATTACTCACTTCAAGGCATCAATTTCATGCGTGACTTCGAGTTCAAATTCTAAATGATTTGAATAGTTTCTACGATTAAAACCTAATAAACTTTCAACATAGTAATAGCGAAGATATAATAGGTTGACATCTTTTACAGGGCGTTCATCCAGTTTAATAGTAAAAATATAAGTCCCTGTATTGCCCTTTTCTATTGGTTCGAGTGGCAACGAAGAAGAGCTATGAAGATTTTCTCCTCTATCTGCTGTTATAAAAGCTGTCGAATGTGTTATAAAAAGAGGATTGATAGGTTCATCATAATTGTAATTTTGAACTTCTAATTCTAGTTTGATATGTCGATTGTTTTTTTGATATCTCCGTAATTCTTTCTCTGTTTGAAGTTCTTCCATTGCTTTAGTGCTGCCTGTACTGACTTTTTTAAATGTCAGTCCGATTAGTGGTTCGCCATCTTGATAGATAATCCCTTGTTCGTTGTTTCGATAAAAATCTTTATCAGTTGTAAATCTTTCATCATGATTCGGTTTTAAATATGTAAAATCGCCTAATTGAATGGCTTCATCTTTACTCAATTTTTTTGGTGCTGAGGTACATCCAGTCAAAAGTAAAAATAGAAGTAAATAGATCATATGTCTCTTCAATTGCTTTAACCTCCTGGATTCTAGAAATAATGACTTGATTGTTGTTGATTAAATTTTATCATATCTAAAGGATATTTAATACTATGGATAATTAATTAACTAAATGTTGTCACAATTGAATGGATAGATTGACATATAGGGTGTATACAAAAATGATTCGAATCGATAGAGAAGGGAAGATTGTTATGAATGATGAAAAAGCAAGAGTTGTAGGAGATCCATGGGTTTTTGAAGTGCAAGAATGGTTAAATAAAACCTATGGGAATGTATCAGGGTTTGGATCAGTGCCTGAAGATGGGCGAACAGGGTGGCCCACAATTTATGGTCTCATTAGAGCAGTTCAGCATGAATTAGGAATCACAGCATTAGCTAATAATTTCGGACCAACGACGGTAAATAGATGGGATAATCAAGTTCCTCAATTATTATTTGAAGGAAAAAAGCATAGAATTATTAAACTAATTGATGGTGCTATGAGGTGTAAAGGACTAGGACAAGGTGGATTTAGTGAAATATTTGATGAATATACTTATTATTCCATTACACAATTCAAAGTAAAAGCTGGGTTTGATGGAGATAATGGACAATTTTCAGGGATCTTTGCGAGAGCATTATTTGATATGAGCGCTTTTTCATTAGTTTTCGGAGGAAACAGTAATATTCAAGAGGTGCAACGCTACTTGAATCGTACTTATTATCCGTATACAGGAATTCTACCGTGTGATGGTATTTATCAGCGAGATACGAATAAAGCGCTCATTTATGGCCTTCAAGCTGAAATGGGGATGGATGTAGGTACGGCCAATGGTTATTTTGGTGAGGGAACAACTGCAAATTGCCCGACATTATCGCCAACTCAAGGCACTGCGAATAATATTCGGATTTTACAAGCGAGTTTGATTGTAAATGATGAATTTAGTGGTGGTTTAACAGGGGTATGGAATAACGGTCTTTCTTCAGCTGTTAAGAATTTTAAAGCTTTTATGAAGATTGGGGATACTACATCTGCAACTGCAAATATGCCTGTGATTAAGGCCTTGTTAACGACTACGGGAGATATCAATCGATCAACCAATGCTTGTGACACGTCTATGCAAATTTTGACTCAAGCACAAGTAAACACTTTGAAAAAATGCCGGTTATGATACCATTGGACGGTACTTAACAGGTACTGTAGGTGTTGGCGCTAATGAGAAACCTAAAAATTTAACTGTTAATGAAGTTAATTTATTATCATCCAATGGTTTTAAAATCTTCCCGATTTATCAAGATGGTGGCTGGTACTATAATTACTTTGCAAAAGCCGGTCAAGGCTGGAATGATGCTCGTTTAGCAGGCGCATCAGCAAAACAGCTGGGATTTAAAAATGGAACAACTATTTATTTTGCCTGTGATTTTGATGTTATGGGGCATGAGATAGCAACAGTTGTTTCGTATATGAGAGATGTTACACAATCGATGCAACAACATTACCCAGAATACAATGTATCCGTTTATGGTCCGAGAAACCTTTGTACACAAGTAATGAGTTCGATTGTTGCAATAAATAATTGCTTTGTTTCAGATATGTCTTCTGGATTTAGCTCGAATTTAGGCTATAAGATGCCTAGAAACTGGTCGTTTGATCAATACCACGAATATATATTGAATGGGATTCCATTAGATAAAGTGGGGATGTCAGGGTTCTTAGATGTGGGACAATCGTCGTTCAATCCTCCTGTTAACCTAGATAAAAATAACGTATCATTAAATTTAAAAGAAGCGATGCTTGTTCATACTGCTAATGAATTTGCGAATAAATTAAAGGTTTTCCGTGAAACTGTAGGTGTTGGATTTAGTTCGGAAATCGAACAAGAAGCGCATGTGGGTCCATTATTACTAAAATTGAAAATTCAAAATGGTATTCACTTAGATGATGGTGATATGGTAAGATACGAAATCAAAAACGGGGTTCCAGAAATGAAGTTTGTGAATGATTTAGAAACGGTTCAAGACTTGATGGAATTAGCCGATTCAGATAATTTATTTATTGATATTATCAACGAGATGAGCACGATTTGTGATAATGGTGAGTATCAAATCAATTTTAAAGTTGAATCATTAGTTCAAGTGGGCTTAGAAATTCAATCGACGGGGGAATACTATGTTGAGAATATCTATGGCCATAAAGTGAAATATGAATTTACTATCACATTAGGCATCTTTTTTAATCCAGGAATGTTTCCTCCAGGAACGTCTCCTGAGTTAGATAGTATTCAAGCAGACGCTAAAGAGTTTGAAAAACAGTTAGCTCTATACGGATCTGGGTTAGCAGGTCTTGCTCTGGGAGGGGCCTTTATCTACGCAGGCGGTGTGACTGGGACGTTAAACGTGCTATCTGGAGTTGTCGCGGCAGGAAGTACGTTACTTCAAAAAATTGCTGAGTTCTTTTCTACACTCCATATTGTGCCATCGAAATAATAGAAATGGTGGCAATTTTTTAAAACTTAGTTGCCATCACCCATTTAATATATAAATTTTTAAGAAACCGAAAAGACAGTATTCTTTTCGGTTTCTTTTGTTCGCCCAGCATGGGCGAACTCTAACAGGTGAAAGTCCTGAGTGTGACCAATTAGCGGTAAACACATAGCCAACAGCAAGGGTGTCCGTGGTGACGCGGAATCTGAAGGAAGCGCGAGGCAAATCTCTGGTCTGACGAACAGAAATCGTATAGGAGGCAGCGCACAAGGATAAGGTTGCGAAAGAAACTAAAGTCCACTAGCTAATGAAATAGTTGTGTGATGTATATATGGCAGATAGATGGAGAGAAAGAGTTCGCACCTTAACTGGGGATATCTCACGTTCTTATCCCAAAAACTTATAGTGATGTAAGCCTGAGACTTGAGAAGTCAGCAGAAGCCATAGTAGTGTAGACAGCTAGTGAAAGCTAGAAAGAGCGAAGGGCTGAACCGTTTTATCGTTATGGAAATCAAAAATTGGAAGAGGAAAAAGACCACTGGTCCAAAGGACGAGAAAGTGGATACCGACTTTACGAGAAGGAAAGGAAATAACAAACATGTATGAAAGGAAAATACTTGATCGAATTTTGGATAAAGATAACTTAAATCAGGCATTCAAGCAAGTGAAACAAAATAAAGGTGCTGCAGGTGTCGATGGAATGACGGTGGATGAACTAAGGCTAGAGTTGGTTCGAAACAAGGAAGAAATTATTTCTCAAATCCGCCTAAGAAAATATCCACCCTCACCTGTTTTAAGGGTGGAAATACCTAAACCAAATGGTGGCGTCCGCCTTCTAGGAATACCGACAGTCAAAGACCGCGTCATTCAACAAGCCATCTCACAAGTACTGACGCCCATATTTGACAAGAACTTCAGTCAATTTAGTTACGGGTTCCGTCCGAATCGACAAGCAGAAATGGCAATTACCCAAGCGTTGAAATGCTTCAATGAAGGATACGACTGGATAGTTGATATTGACCTCGAACGTTTCTTTGATACGGTCCATCATGACCGTCTAATGAACTTAGTCTCAAGAACCATCTCTGATGGTGACGTGATTTCATTGATACGTAAATTCTTGGTCAGCGGTGTCCAAGTAGATGGAAAAGTTCAGGCAACAAGTATCGGGACTCCCCAAGGTGGTAATCTATCGCCATTGTTAAGCAACATTATGCTTAATGAATTGGACAAGGAACTCGAAAAGAGAGAGCTGCGTTTTGTTCGATACGCAGATGATTGCATTATTATGGTTAAAAGTGAAATGTCGGCAAGAAGAGTAATGCGTTCGGTAACAAAATTTATCGAAGAAAAGTTAGGGCTAATCGTAAATAGTACGAAATCAAAAATTGTGAAACCGTATGACCCAGAATTCAAATTTTTAGGATTCGGTTTCTATACAGATTTCAAAACGAAAGATTATCATGCAAAATCTCATGAGATATCAGTCGAAAACTTCAAATATAAACTTAAAAACTTGACGCGTAGAAATTGGAGTGTTGATACAAAAACACAAGTAAAGAGGTTAAACCAAGTCATTCGAGGGTGGATAAATTACTACAAAATCGGTTCGATGAAGAAAGTGTTACTGAGAATTGATTCCCATCTGAGGCTTCGGCTCAGAATGTGTATCTGATATAAATGGAAAACTGCCAAGAATCGCCGAAAGAATTTAATACAGTTGGGAATGAATAGAAACGAGGCTTACAAAAACAGCCATACTAGCAAAGGGATTGTGCGTATTGCCTACTCTTGGTTCTGACAACAACGATTATAAATAAAAGACTAACCCAATTTGGATTAGTCTCGTGTGTAACACATTATAATAAAGTACATGTTTAGTATAAAACGGAACCGCCGTATACCGAACGGTACGTACGGTGGTGTGAGAGGACGAATAATCAAATAATGATTATTCTCCTACTCGATGACTATGTTCATATTAAAAAATGACACTTATTTTACTAATTTTTAGAAAGTTGTTTTAATGCTGTCTAAATTGAAAGTAATGGTTTCGACACATGAATGTTCTTACATAAAGTAGCTATATTTGTCGATATGATTTTAAAAAACTATAATCAATTAAGATGGATATTTAATCTAGATTTTCAGCGATTACTTCTCCAAGATGTCAATTTCATGTGTGATATCAAGATCAAATTCTAAATGATTGGAATGGGTACGTAAATTGAGATTTAATAAATCTTCAACGTAATAGTAGAGAATGTATAAAGTATCTACATCTTTTACAGGACGTTCGTCAAGTTTTATGGAAAATGTATAAGTGGCAATCTCTCCTTTTTTTATAGGGTCCAACGGTAATGATGAAATTGAGTAGGCTTCTTCACCTTTGTCAGTAATAAAAGCCATTTGAAATTTCATAAAGAATGGATCAAAGGGTTCATTATAATTAAAATTTTGAATTTCTACTTCTAATTTTATGTTATGGTTATTTTTTTGATGTTTACGTAGTTGAGCTTCTGTATAGTATTCTTTCATTGCCTCAGTATTTTCAGTGCTAATTTTTTTAAATGTCAATCCGATTAGTGGCTCACCATCTTGATAGATAATCCCTTGTTCATTGTTTCGATAAAAATCTTTATCAGTTGTAAACCGTTCATCATGATTCGGTTTAGAATATTCAAAATCGCCTAATCGAATCGCTTCATCTTTACTCAATTTTTTGGGTGTTGAGGTACATCCAGCTAAAAGTAAAAATAGAAGTAAATAGAACAGATGTCTCTTCAATTGCTTTCCCCTCCCGGAATTTCGAAATACTGATTTGATTATATCTTATCATCTCGACAAGGTAATGAATACTCATAAGTGATTGTCTGTAACTTTGGATTTACGTAGAAAGTAAACGAACTAGTAAAATTGGGCGAGGGTTATTCAACTTCAAATAATTAAATGGATAGGGATAGTCGGTTTCAATAGACAAAAATGTAGATATCCGTATATACTGTATATACAGATGTTTGAGAGAATGGGGGAATTAAAATGAGTATTCAAGAACGAAAAATTAGAAAAAGTGGTAATTCAATAATTTTGACACTATCGAAGGAGTTTTTAGAAAAACTAGGAATTAAAGAGAATGACATGGTTTATGTGGATGAAACAAAACTAGCGCAAGCAATTCAAAAGAAAGAAAAAAAAACACCTCAAGATTTAGAAGTGGAAAAGTTAATGGAAGAATCTTTTTTGAAATATGAAGAGACTTACAGAGAGTTGGCTAATCATTAATGACGCTTAAAATGTTAACTGAGCTCAATATTATAAGTATGAATAAAATGTTGATTAGTCGCCAAACACCTGATGAAATAAGTGGCATTCGCGATCCCGGGGCATTAAATATGACTATTCAGCAACTAAATCAAGAAATATTTGGAAGAGAACTATATCCGACACTTGAAGAAAAGTCGGCATTATTGATTATTAACCTTATAAAGAAACATCCTTTTCATAATGGGAACAAAAGAACGGCCTTTATGGCCCTAACAGTTCTATTGGGTTTGAATGGGTATGAAATACACATGGAAAAAGATGAAGTAATTAAATTGTCTGTAGGCATCGCAACCTGCTCGAATGAAAACTTTAGTAATCTTAAAGAACATGTAGTTGAGCTGATTGCAGCGCGAATGGTCGCTAAACCAAATAAAAGAATATAAAATTGAATCAAAAAAATGCCCACACTTTTTGTAAACAATACAAAAAGCGTGGGCAGTCTTTTGATCTTTGCGTAAATAAAAAACCGCTTCAGCTTAGGAAACGGTTGTCTAATGTCGTATAAAATTAAACGCGCTCAACTTTACCTGATTTCAAAGCACGAGCTGACACCCATACTTTTTTAGGTGTGCCATCGATCATCACGCGAACTTTTTGTAAGTTAGGTTTAACTGTACGTTTTGAAGCGTTCATTGCGTGAGAGCGGTTATTACCAGTACTTGTTTTACGACCAGTGAAGTAACAAACTTTAGCCATTATAGATTTCCTCCTTTTGCCTTGATCTGTTGGAGCAATATATTAGCATATATTTTCGGCTCATACTAAAATAACTTATCATAATTCTAAGAGAAATGCAAGCTTTTTCCTTGTTCTTCAATTGACATTTTCGATTGAAAAAGGTAAATTTAACAAGGTTAATACATAAAAAACGGTCTAGAACGTGAAAAACTAGGACTCTTTCTTTTATTTAGGGCATGTCTATGTTAAAATATTAGAGATAAGAAAAAGAAGATTTGTCTATTTAAGGAGGCTTTATCGATGGCAGTTAAAATTCAAACAGCATCAGGCTTAATTGAGATTTCCAACGAAGTGATTGCAACCGTTGTTGGCGGTGCCGCAACCGATGTCTTTGGGATTGTCGGTATGGCAAGTAAAAATCAAATTAAAGATAATATTAATGAAATTTTACGCAAAGAGAACTATTCTCGCGGCGTTGTCGTACGTCAAGAAGAAAACGAAATTGCAGTGGACGTGTACACAATTATTAGTTACGGAACAAAAATTTCCGAAGTGTCACGCAATATTCAAGAAAAAGTAAAATACAATCTTGAATCAATGTTAGGCATCACAGCACATTCTGTGAATGTTTTTGTCCAAGGCGTTCGAGTGTTACCAGAAGACTAGAGGTTAAAACTACTGTGAAGTAGTTGATTTTTAAGGAGGATTATCAGTGGAAGTAACGAATATTCGCGCGAGTCAGTTCCAAGAAATGGTTCAGGCTGGTGCCGATCGTCTACAAGAGCATGCGGAGTATGTCAACTCATTAAACGTGTTTCCTGTACCAGACGGCGATACAGGAACAAATATGAATTTATCAATGAATAGTGGGGCAAAAGCAGTTAGTGATTCGACATCTGAAAAAGTTGGCGAGCTAGCAACTCACTTATCAAAAGGTTTATTAATGGGTGCTCGTGGAAACTCTGGGGTTATTTTATCTCAATTATTCCGTGGGTTTTCGAAACAAATCCCAAATGTAGACACGCTAACAGCAAAAGACTTAGCTGCGGCATTTACTCATGGGGTAGATACCGCTTATAAAGCAGTGATGAAACCAGTTGAAGGTACGATTCTTACCGTTGCGCGTATTGCAGCTGAATTTGGTGAGAAAAAAGCACTAGAAACAACCGATTGTGTCGAAGTCATGACGGCTGTTGTGACGGGTGCAAAACGTGCTTTAGCAAAAACGCCCGATTTATTACCGGTTCTAAAAGAAGTCGGTGTCGTGGATAGTGGTGGCCAAGGGCTATTATTTATTTATGAAGGCTTTTTAAGTGTTTTAAATGGCGAATACGTACCAGAAAACACATTTGAAACACCAGCAGCGATGGATGAAATGATCAATGCGGAACATCACCGTAGTGTTCATAATCATGTAGCAACTGAAGACATTGCGTTTGGTTACTGTACTGAGATTATGGTCAAAATTGGCGAAGGTCCAACAGTTGACAGCGAATTTGATTACGATACTTTCCGTAACTACTTAAACGAATTAGGCGACTCATTACTTGTTGTGAATGATGATGAAATTATTAAAGTTCACGTTCATACAGAACACCCAGGTGAAGTAATGAATTACGGTCAAAAATTTGGTTCACTTGTTAAAATCAAAGTCGATAATATGCGTCTACAACACGAAACATTATTAGAAAATGATGCCGCTCCGGTTAAAAAACCTCGTGTACCATACGGTGTGATTGCAATTGCAGCCGGTGAAGGTGTACAAGAGTTATTCAAGAGTTTAGGTGCCAACTATGTGATTAGTGGTGGGCAAACAATGAACCCAAGTACTGAGGACATCTTAAAAGCAATTGATGAAGTCAATGCAGATAAAGTCATTGTTTTACCAAATAACAAAAATATCTTTATGGCAGCAGATCAAGCCGCAGAAGTGGCTGAGATTCCAGTAGCTGTTGTACCAAGTAAGACCATTTCTCAAGGGATGACAGCGATGTTAGCCTTTAATGATCAAGCAACGTTAGCAGAAAACAAAGCTGCGATGATTGATATGTTAGAAAGCGTCGTTAGCGGTTCAATGACACATGCGATTCGTGACACGGCAATTGATGGCGTTCAAATTACAACAGGCGACTTTTTAGGAATGATCGATGGTAAAATCGTTGTTTCTAAAACAGATGCTTTTGAAGTGGGAATGGCTACATTGACAAAAATGGTTGACGAAGATACAGAGATTGTCACGATTATTGTCGGCGATGAAGGTACGCAAGAACAAGCTGAGCAATTTGAGGCAGCTTTACTTGAATTAAATGATGAATTGGAAGTTGAAATCCATCAAGGGGATCAACCTGTTTATCCATACCTTTTTGCAGCAGAATAATTCATATTAAATTAAATCTAGAAAGCTTGGTGCGAACATTTTTGTTTGTCCCAAGCTTTTTTTCAAGAGAGGTGGAGTGTAGGTGAGTATGAAAGAGTCAATTACAAAGTTAAGTGGTGTTGGTGCTAAACGCGCGGAAAATTTAGCGACATTAGGCATTGAGACGATCGAACAACTACTTGGCTACTATCCGTTTCGTTACGAAGATATTCAAGAAAGAAAATTAGCGGAGATTCAAGATCAAGAGAAAGTTACGATTAAAGGTCTCGTTGTCTCACCCGCGGTTCTTAGTCGTTTTGGTTATAAAAAATCCCGCCTGCAATTTCGGATGATGCAAGAACATGATGTGTTTGGTGTTTCTTTTTTTAATCAACCGTATTTAAAAGATAAGGTCGAAGTTTCAACTGAAATTGCCGTTTATGGTAAGTGGGATGCCAAGCGTAAGAGTTTAACGGGAATGAAAATTTTAGCGCCTAAACAAGAAGAAGATTTTGCGCCAATTTATCATGTGAACAAAGTCGTGCGTCAAGCGACCTTGATTCAATTGATCAAACAAGGTTTCGAACATTATTATGAAGCGATTGAAGAAAATTTACCATTATCTTTAATTGAAAAGTATCGCTTGCTACCTCGTAAAGAAGCGATGTATGCCATGCATTTTCCTAAAGACGCTAAGGAACACCATCAAGCGAAACGACGTGTTGTTTTTGAGGAGTTTTTCCTTTTTCAAATGCAATTGCAACGACTCAAGCAAACCGAAAAAGCTGAAAGTAATGGTTTAATGATTGCTTATGATGTCGATGAACTGAAAGCTTTTACTCAACAATTACCCTTTGAATTAACGAATGCTCAAAAACGAGTGACGAATGAAATTTGCCGTGATTTGTTAAGTCCTAATCATATGCAGCGTTTGCTTCAAGGAGACGTAGGAAGTGGGAAAACGGTCGTGGCGGCGATTGGGCTTTATGCAACGAAAACAGCGGGCTTTCAAGGTGCGCTAATGGTGCCAACGGAGATTCTTGCGCAACAGCATATGGAAAGTTTGCAACAATTATATGAAGGCTTTGATATTCGTGTTGCGTTATTGACCGGTTCAACCAAAACCAAAGAGCGAAGAGAAATTTTGAGCCAACTAGCAAGCGGCGAGATTGATGTACTAGTCGGTACGCATGCGCTGATTCAAGAAGACGTCAATTTTGCTCGTCTAGGTTTTGTCATTACCGATGAACAACATCGCTTTGGTGTCAATCAACGGAAAATTCTACGTGAAAAAGGCTGGAAACCAGATGTTTTATTCATGACGGCCACACCGATTCCAAGAACATTAGCGATTACAGCTTACGGTGAAATGGATGTTTCAATTATTGATGAATTACCTGCTGGACGAATTCCGGTTATTACGCGTTGGATCAAGCCACCACAATTAGAAAAAGTCTTACACGCCAGTTTGGAAGAACTAGGTAAAGGACATCAAATGTATGTGATTTGCCCACTTATTGAAGAATCAGAAATGCTTGACGTGCAAAATGCCATTACGATTTTTGAAGAACTTCAAAGTTTTTATGGTGATCGTTACCAAGTTAATTTATTACACGGTAAAATGAAAAACCAAGAAAAAGATGAAATTATGGAGACTTTCAAAAATAATGAAAGTCAAATTTTGGTGTCGACCACCGTTATTGAAGTAGGCGTCAACGTACCGAATGCGACGATGATGATTATTATTGATGCCGATCGCTTCGGGTTAGCGCAACTCCATCAATTACGTGGTAGGGTCGGTCGTGGTGCAGCGGCGTCGACTTGTATACTTGTGGCTAATCCGAAAAATGATACCGGAAAGAAACGGATGCAGATCATGACTGAAACCACGAACGGTTTTATTGTGAGTGAAAAAGATTTAGAACTCCGTGGACCAGGCGAAGTTTTCGGTAACCGACAATCCGGCCTACCTGAATTTGCGACCGCCGACCTTGTAGCAGATGGACATATTCTAGAAGTCGCCAAAACCGAGGCCGAAAGCATTTTACAACAAAAGAACTGGGAAATCCTCCCTGACTACCAACCACTAGTTACCTACCTAGGAGAACAAAAAGAAAGACAATATTTTGATTAAAGTTATAATTGAAGCGCTAAGTGCAAGAGATAAGCAGGCAGTTGATGAAATGTGCTTTTTCATTTCAGCCAAGTGACCGCTTATCTCCGCGGCACTTGCTTCAATTATACGGATTGATTAAAGTTATAAAAAAGATGCCCAGCGATGAGAGATAAGAAGTAATCAAACAAAATCGTTTTTTTGATTTTCGTTTGATTGCACCTTATCTCCGAAATCGCTATCTTTTTTATACGGATTACCTAAAGTTATAAAACAAGCGTTAAGATGCAAGAGATAAGTAGGCAGTTGATGAAATGTGAATTACTCTAGGTTAGTGCTTTAGCACTTACCTGGAGTTTGAAGCTTTCAAGCTGTCACGCAGAGCCTGATATTGTATCCGTAACTCACTACGTTCGAACGGCTCCAACAACTACAGGCTCGCAGCGGTCTCGCAGCTCCGCCCAAAAGGCGATTTTTCGTAGCGGAGTGGGAGTTCCCACCCTAACTTAATACAAAGTCATAGCGTGACTGTGATAGTAGCCTCTCTATGCTTTACTTTTTATCTTTTTTCGTATTTTTTACCCAAAGAGTCACTCTGAAAAATCAAATATTCAAGCATAAGAAAAAATATGCTATACTGTTTGTGAATCATGAAAGGAAGTGCCAAGTGCAATGAGAATTGCTGTTGATGCAATGGGGGGCGATAATGCACCACAAGCGATTGTGGAAGGTGTATTACTTGCTTGCAAAGATTTTCCAACAATTGAATTTCAATTATATGGAAAAGAATCAGAAATTAGAAAATATATGACCGAACAACCAAATATTAAAATTATTCATACAGACGAAAAAATTGATAGTGATGATGAACCCGTTCGAGCGATTCGTCGTAAAAAACAAGCATCAATGGTTTTAGCGGCACAAGCGGTTAAAAATGGCGAGGCCGATGCGATTTTTTCTGCTGGGAATACGGGTGCTTTACTAGCAGCCGGCTTATTAATTGTTGGACGTATTAAAGGGATAGAACGTCCGGGATTGTTATCGACAATGCCAGTTATTGGCTCAGAGACGGGCTTTGATTTACTAGACCTTGGAGCAAATGCTGACAATAAACCTGAACACCTCGTGCAATATGGAATTTTAGGTTCTTTTTATGCGGAAAATGTTCGAGGCATTAAAAAACCACGTGTCGGTCTATTGAATAATGGAACCGAAGAAACAAAAGGTAGCGAATTAACGAAGAAAACTTTTGAGTTGCTATCACAAGAAGAAAGCATTCATTTTATTGGTAACGTTGAAGCGCGTGATATTTTAACCGGTGTGGCCGACGTTGTTGTAACGGATGGTTTTACTGGAAATGCGGTTTTAAAATCAATCGAAGGAACCGCGTTAAATATTGTTAGTTTGTTGAAGAAATCAATTTTAGACTCTGGCTTAAAAGGTAAAATTGGTGCGTTACTGCTTAAAGATGCCTTGAAAAATTTAAAAAATGAGATGGATTACGCCAAATATGGTGGAGCGGTCTTGTTTGGACTAAAAGCGCCAGTTGTAAAAACGCATGGATCAACTGGACCAGAAGCGGTGGCGACAACGATTCGTCAAATTCATACAATGTTAGAATCAAAAGTTGTCGAACATCTAGTTGAAAAATTTGAACCAAAAACAAACGATTAAGAGGTTTTTTATGACTTCAAATCGACATAAATGTTACAAAATTGAAAAAAAGCTAGACAAATTCGCAATAAATCGCTAAAATTGGTATAGCTCTTTTTTGACCTTGTTAAATAATGTGGAGGTGAATGCAATTGACGCGTGATGAAATATTTGCAAAAGTAGCATCAGTAATCGCTAATCATTTTGAAATTGAAGAAGATAAAGTAACCGATACGATGAGAATTAAAGAAGATTTGAATGCTGACTCAATCAGTGTCATGGAATTTGTTCTGGAATTAGAAGAAAATTTTTCAACTGAAATTTCAGATGAAGATGCTGAACAAATTCAAACTGTAGGTGCAGCAGTTGACTATATCGAAAAACATTTGAATTAAGAAGCCAAGAAAAGGTAATGGATTATTGTGAAATAGTCTATTACCTTTTTTGATGTAAAAGAATTCATTAGGAAGCGGTAGCTTAGGTTTCATAATTATTGAAAAACGATTATAATAGTAAGGTATGACTACAAAAGAAAGGACTGTATTAGATGGACCAAGGCTTACTAAAAAAAATTAAAGAAGAATATAGCATCACTTTTTCAAAAGGAGAGCTATTAGAGCAAGCTTTTACCCATTCATCTTATGTGAATGAGCATCGATATTTACAATTATCTGACAATGAGCGCTTAGAATTTTTAGGCGATGCCGTGTTAGAGTTGCTCGTTTCACAATTTTTATACCGCGAGTATCCGAATGTGCCAGAAGGGAAACTCACAAAATTACGCGCTGCGATTGTCCGTGAAGACAGTTTAGCAAAATTTGCAAAGGAATGTTCCTTTGATCAATACATTCGTTTAGGAAAAGGGGAAGAACATTCCGGTGGTCGCACACGTCCAGCGTTACTTTGCGATTTATTCGAAGCTTTCCTTGGAGCGTTGTATATCGATCAAGGCTTAGAAGGCGCGAATTTATTTTTAGAGAAATTGGTTTTCCCTAAAATAACTGCGGGTGCTTTTTCACATGAGATGGATCATAAAACGAAGTTACAAGAAGTATTGCAACAATCAGGCGATGTGAATATTGAGTATCGCTTAATTAAAGAAGAAGGACCGGCGCATAATCGTCAATTTTGGACAGAAGTTCATTGTAACGAACGAAAAATTGGAGAGGGCTACGGCAAATCGAAAAAATTAGCAGAACAGGCAGCCGCATCGAATGCTTTAGAGAAAATTCTGCATTAAGAGAGGATCAACAGTGTATTTAAAGCGAATTGAAATTGTAGGATTTAAATCGTTTGCCAATCGAACGATTATTGATTTTGAAGAAAATATTACAGCGATTGTCGGTCCTAACGGCAGTGGTAAGAGTAATATTACCGAAGCGATTCGCTGGGTCTTAGGTGAACAGTCAGTTAAGAGTTTACGTGGCGGTCGCATGCCGGATATTATTTTTGCAGGTTCAGATACGCGCAAGGCGTTAAACATTGCGGAAGTAACGATTGTCTTATCGAATGAAGATCAATATTTACCGCTAGAATATAATGAGATTAGTGTGACTCGTCGAATTTCACGTAGTGGGGATAGCGACTATTTCTTGAATAAGCAAGCCTGTCGTTTGAAAGACATTCAGGAATTATTTATGGATTCTGGTTTAGGAAAAGAATCGTTTTCGATTATCTCGCAAGGGAAAGTCGAAGCGATTTTTAGTAGTAAGCCAGAAGATCGCCGTGGAATCTTTGAAGAAGCGGCAGGGGTTTTAAAATATAAACAACGTAAAAAGCAAGCCGAGCAAAAATTATTTGAAACAGAAGATAATTTAAATCGCGTGCAAGATATTGTTTATGAATTAGAAGAGCAACTTGCGCCACTTGCGACGCAAAGTGCCAATGCCAAGCAATATCTAGGGCTAAAAGAAACCTTTACAGAATTAGATATTTCGTATATTGTGGCCGAGATTGCTGAAGCAAAAGAAAAATTTGATGAACAAAACCAACAATTGACGAAATTAAAGACACAGTTACAGGCGGCCAGTCAAGATGTTGTGAATGAAGAATTGGCGTTGAATCGTTTACGTGAGCAACGGAGCCAATTAGACGAACAATTAGAAGCGAAAAATGAGCAACAGTTGTCGGTCGTTGAGAATTTAAAACAAGCACAAGGTCAGCGAGACGTTTTAATTGAACGTTCGAAGCATACTGAAAAAAGTGTGAGTGATTATCAAGAAAACTTAGCAGAAATCAACGAGAAAATTGAACAACTTGAAGAAGACAAGGCGACTTGTTTGGCGAATTTATCGCAAAAAAATGGTGAAGTTCAAACGCTTGAAAAAGCATTAGAACAAGGTGAAATCGAGTTAGCTCAATACCAAAAAACAGCGAAAGAATTAATCGAAGAACTTCGTGGACAATACGTGGACTACTTGCAGCAACAAGCGAGTACGAGTAATGAATTGAAGTACTTAGAACGTCAGTATTTGCAAGAAACCAATCAAAACCAACACGTCATGCAAAAGCAAGCGGCACTCGAAAAAGAAATGGCTGAAAAAGAAGCGATTTTTAAAACGAATGGCGCGCAATTAAAAGCTGAGCAGGCAGAACTGGATAAACAACGGGCGTCTTATGTTCAATTACAAGAAAAATTAAAAGAAAATCAAACACAATTTGAACAAGGGCAAGCGAAGATGTTTGACTTGATGAAAGAATTGCAACAAGTCCAAGCACGTAGAAAGAGTTTGCAAGAAATTCAAGAGAACTATACCGGTTTCTACCAAGGAACGCGTCATATTCTGCAACATCGTCATGAGTTATCAGGAATTGTTGGAGCGGTGGCTGAATTGGTTGAAGTACCGGCCGAATATACTTTAGCGATTGAAACGGCTTTAGGCAATGCGGCGCAAAACTTAATTGTTGAAACCGAAAGCGATGCGCGCCAAGGAATCTCTTTCTTGAAACGCAATCAAGGTGGACGTGGGACGTTTCTACCGTTAACCACGATTCATGCGCGTCAAATCCCGGTCAGTATTCAACAACAAGCCACTAGTGTTGAGGGCTACTTAGGTGTTGCTAGCGAGCTTGTTTCTTATGAAGAAAAGATTGCCGGTGTTATGGGTAATTTACTAGGTACGACACTGATTGCCGAGGATTTAGAATCTGGAAATGCGTTGGCGCGTAAATTGCAATACCGTTATCGTGTTGTAACGCTCGAAGGGGATATTATGCACGCCGGTGGATCAATGACTGGTGGAGCAACGAAACGTGGTCAGCAAGGCAGCTTGTTTAGCCAAAATCAAGAACTGCAACAATTAACCACTCGTGGTGAGCGTTTAACCGAGCGTTTGCAAGTCGTGGAAAAGCAAGTGAAATCATTTGAAGAGCAAATGAAGTCAGCGCGAGCAACGTTAGAGCAGTTACGTGATTCTGGTGAAAAAGCGAAAATGTCTGAACAAGATGCGCGTAATCAGCAACAACATCTACAAGCAGAGATTGAACGAATTCATAAAGAGATGAAAGTCTTTTCTTATGAAAACGAGCATATTCAAACGTTCTTAGCTTCTTATCGGGAAGAAAAAGAACGTAATGAAACGTTACTGCAAGAAATTGAAGCAAAGTTAACACAAATTACAAATGAGATTCAAACGTTAACAAACGAAGAAGACAGCTTGGAAGAAAAACGCCAAGCCGCAACCAAAAACGTGGCACATATTCAGTCACGTTTAGCAGTTTCAAAAGAGCAAAGTACGCACTTGCGCCAACAAATGTCGAACTTCATTCAACAAATCGAAGAACAAGAAAGCCGAGCAACAGTCATTCGTCAATATTTAGCGAACTTATCGATCGATTTCTCTAGTCATGAGATGACTGAAGAAGGTTTGCGTCAAAAAATTGAGCAATACACTGCTGAGAAAGAAGCCTTGCAACAAGCGCTTCAAGCAACACGTGATGAGCGATCAAGTGTGCAACAGGCCATTCGTGAGAAAGACCAAATGCTAAGCGAAGCCAACAAGCAACAAAAAACCTTGCTGGAAGAAAAAACCGCGCTTGAAGTCGAGAGTAGTCGTTTAAATATATTACTCGATAATCGTTTAGTTTACTTACAAGAAGTCCATCATGTGACTTACGAGCAAGGATTGGCTACGTATGGCTTAATCGAAAAAACAGAGGAACAACAAGCGAAAATTCAAGAGTTACGTCAAGAAATGACCGCTTTGGAACCCGTCAATATTCAAGCAATTGAACAATTTGAATTAGTCAAAGAACGTTATGATTTCTTAACGGGGCAACAAAATGATTTAATTTCAGCTAAAACACAGTTGTTTGAAACGATGTCTGAAATGGACGAGGAAGTGAAGAGTCGCTTTAAAGAAGTTTTTGAAGGCGTTCGTCGTGAATTCAAAAAAGTCTTTCCAAATATGTTTGGTGGCGGTCGGGCAGAGTTGATTTTAACCAATCCAGATGATTTATTGCATACTGGAATTGAAATTGAAGCACAACCACCAGGTAAAAAGTTGCAAAACTTAAGCCTGCTTTCTGGTGGGGAACGGTCATTAACTGCGATTGCTTTACTATTTTCAATTATTCAAGTCCGTCCCGTACCGTTTTGTGTCCTGGATGAGGTTGAAGCAGCTTTAGATGAAGCCAATGTTTTACGCTTTGGGAATTATTTACGGACATTCCAAAAAGCGACACAATTTATTGTCGTGACGCATCGAAAAGGCACAATGGAGTCGGCGGATGTTTTATATGGTGTGACCATGGAAGAATCAGGCGTATCAAAAATCGTTTCTGTTCGTTTGGAAGACGTCGCGCAAGATGTAGAAATACAACAGTTAGAAGGAGTCAAACATGATTAAATTAGTGGCCATTGACTTAGATGGAACGTTATTGAATGGAAAAAAAGAAATCTCACCAAAAAATAAAGCGGCGATTGCTAAGGCGAAAGCTCAAGGCGTGAAAGTTGTTATTTGTACCGGTCGTCCTTTATCAGCGATTCATCCATTTTTATCAGAGTTAAATTTAGAAGAAGCCGGCGATTACAGTGTGACGTTTAATGGTGGACTCGTTCAGCGCAACGATACGGGTGAAATTATCGAAAAAAATAATTTACGCTTTGAAGATTTAAAAACATTAATCCAATTAGCGCAAGCGTTAGATTTACCACTAGATATTTTGTCGGAAGAAAAAGTGTATCATCTACCGACTTCTGCAACCAATCAATCATTGTACGCAACGATGAACCCTTTATTGACGCATTTTTCGGTAGGGCTGGATGAATTGGATCCAGAACGTATTTATAATAAGGCGGTTATCGGTTTTGACCAAGTCTTTTTAGACCAACAAATCAAAAAAATTCCAGAAGACATTCGCGAACAGTTTGAAGTCATAAAAAGTCGTGATATGTTGTTGGAATTTATGCCGCAAGGTGTGACAAAAGCGTATGGCCTTTCATTATTAGCGCGTGATTTGGGATTAGAACCAGCCAACGTGATGGGGATTGGCGATGAAGAAAATGATTTATCGATGATTGCTTATGCCGGAATTGGTGTGGCAATGGCAAATGCAACCGCAGAAGTCAAAGCAGCAGCCGATGTACAGACCGCTTCGAATGAAGAAGACGGTGTGGCACTAGCCATTGAAAAATATGTGTTAAATGAGAGGAGGTAATCCACATGGGATTGTTTGATAAATTAAAAAAAGCGTTTATTAAAGAAAAAGAAGAAGAACAACAACTCGTTGAAGAACAACAAGAAGAAAGAATTGACGAGAGCGCTGATGAAGTAGCCGCTGAGATCAGTGAAGTGCTAGTTGAGGCCGATGAAACAAGCGAGTCTGAGGACCAAACCGAAGAAGTCGCAGAAGTTGTTACGGAAGTACTTGAAGAAGAGCCAGTTGAAGAACTTGTCGAAGTTGAACCAGAACCGGTCGTTGAAGCAGGCAGTGAACCAATCCAGGAAGAAAACGTTCAGGAAAAATACGATAAAGGCTTAGCTAAAACGCGTAAAACATTTAAAGAACGGATGAATGAATTATTCGCCAATTTCCGTAGTGTTGATGAAGATTTCTTTGAAGAAGTTGAGGAAACACTGATTGGCGCTGACGTTGGTTTTGAAACGTCGATGCGTATTGCGGAAGAATTACGTCAAGAAGTGAAGTTAAAAAACATCAAAAAACCAGCCGCTGTTCAAAATGCGATTATCGAAAAGTTGGTTGATCTATATGAAGCCGAAGGAATTAATGAGGTCAACGATTTAAACTTACAACCAAATGGCTTAACGGTCATTTTATTTGTTGGAGTGAATGGTGTCGGTAAAACAACAAGTATTGGGAAATTAGCCCATGAATACAAACAAGCAGGTAAAAAGGTCTTATTAGCAGCAGCCGATACTTTCCGTGCTGGGGCAATTGATCAATTAGTTGTTTGGGGCGATCGTGCGGGCGTAGAAGTCGTTCGTGGTGCAGCTGGTGGTGATCCGGCGGCTGTTGTTTTTGATGCGATGGTAAAAGCCAAAGCACAACAGGCAGACGTTTTACTTGTAGATACAGCAGGACGTTTACAAAATAAAGTCAATTTAATGAAAGAACTCGATAAAATTAAACGGATTATCCAACGTGAAGAACCGAATGCACCACATGAAGTCCTACTCGTGTTAGACGCGACAACGGGTCAAAATGCGATGATCCAAGCAAAACAATTTAAAGAAACAACCGATGTGACGGGACTCGTCTTAACGAAATTAGATGGCACGGCAAAAGGTGGGATTGTTTTAGCGATTCGTAACGAATTGCATTTACCGGTGAAACTTGTCGGACTTGGCGAAGGCATTAATGATTTAGAAGTCTTCAATCCAAATGATTTTGTGATGGGCTTATTTAAAGGATTAATTGAAGAAGAATAAGTGGGATGAATTGGTACTAAAAAAGGCATTTATCCATCATATTCTTATAGGTGAAAACAGACTGTAACTTCAAGTTGCAGTCTGTTTTTGCATCGTTAAGCAAGCGTTTTGTAGATGAAAGGAATGATGTTTGAATCTGACAAGCCTAACAGTGATTGAGCCAAGAGACTTAAATTCTATAAACAAAAAAGAAACCCTTTCGCTTGTTATTTGATATAATAGAATTTATTATGAACGAAAAAAGGAGTCTAACTATGAATTTTAAAATCCTCCTATCAAAAAAGGAGTTGCAACCTTATTTACTTAAAGCTCGCTATGGTGTTGAACGTGAAGGCCAACGCGTAACTTTAGATGGGGACTTAGTTAAAACGAAACATCCAACAAGTTTAGGAAATCGTCAATTCCATCCATATATACAAACAGATTTTGCTGAAACGCAGTTAGAATTAATTACCCCTGTTGCTGAAAGTATTCCAGAACTTTTTGCATTCTTATCAGGAATTCACGATGTTGCTTATCGTTCGATGAATCCAGCTGAAATGATTTGGCCGCTAAGTATGCCACCTGCTTTACCTGAAAAGGAAGGAGAAATTCCAATTGCGGATTTAGAGCGTTTTTCGGATGTTTTGTATCGTCGTTATTTGGCGAAAACATATGGTCGTCGCAAACAAATGGTTAGTGGGATTCATTTTAACTTTGAATTTAGCGATGAACTCTTACAAAAAATGTTTGCATTGCAAAATGAATATACCGACTATACAGACTTTAAAACAGAAGTTTATTTAAAAGTCACACGCAACTATTTACATTATTCATGGCTAGTGACGTATTTATTTGGCGCAACGCCAACGAGTGAAGCCAATTATTTTGAAAGGGCTGAGCAATTAAATGAACCTGTTCGTAGTATTCGTAATAGCTCATATGGTTATAAAAATAACGATGATGTTCAAGTTTCATACGAAAATTTAGCCTGTTATTTAGCGGACTTGGAACGAATGGTTGTTGAAGGTAAATTATCCGAAGAAAAAGAATTTTATTCATCTGTTCGTTTCCGTGGCGGAAAGAAAATGGCCGACTTAGCTACAGCAGGGATTCGTTATATTGAGTTACGTAATATTGATTTGAATCCTTTTGGTTATTGGGGAATTAGTGAAGAGCAAGTCGAGTTCTTGCATTTATTCTTGTTATTCTTATTATGGCAAGATGAAGGGGTCGATGCGGATGAGTGGGTCACTGAAGGCGAAAGCAAAAATGAAAAAGTTGCCTTGGAGCACCCACTAAATGTGATGACTTATCAGGCAGAAGCAATTGCTTTACTTGAAGGACTAGCGAACTTTGTTGAAGAACGTGAATTAGACATTTCTCCTAATTTATTAGCAAGCATTTTCCAAATGGTTGAAGATCCGTCAACGACATTGGCCGGTAAATTGTACAAAGCTAGTCAAGAAACGTCGCAAAAAGCCGTCGCAACCACAATTGCGAATGAAAATTATAAACGTGCTTGGAGACACCCGTATCAATTAGCTGGTTTCACTCAAATGGAATTATCTACGCAAATTTTGATGTTCGATGCGATTCAAAAAGGGATTGCTGTTGAAGTTTTAGATGATACCGATCAATTTTTAAAACTAACCTTTGACGGCCATTCGGAATATGTAAAAAATGGGAACATGACGAGTAAAGATAGTTATATCGTACCGTTATTGATGGAAAATAAAATTGTTACGAAAAAAGTTTTAGATAAAGCAGGTTTCCGAGTACCCAAGGGTAGTGAGTTTTCGAATATCAAATCGGCGATTCATGCCTATTCGGAATTTGCCAATCATGGATTTGTTGTCAAACCGAAATCAACCAACTATGGTTTAGGTATTTCAATCTTCAAAGAAGGCGCCAGTTTAGAAGACTATACAGCCGCTTTGGAAGTTGCCTTTAGTGAAGACACAGAAGTTTTAGTTGAAGAATTTTTACCTGGAACGGAATACCGTTTCTTTGTGATTGATGGCGAGGTAAAAGGGATTTTACTCCGTGTGCCAGCCAACGTCAAAGGTGATGGCATCCGTACAATCGAAGCACTCGTTGCTGAGAAAAACGAAGATCCATTACGTGGCGAACATCATCGTACCCCACTTGAAAAAATTCAATTGGGCGAACTCGAAAAAATCGCTTTAAAATCACAAGGTTACAAAATAACCGATGTGCCAGCGAAAGATGAAGTTGTCTACTTGCGCGAAAACTCCAATATTAGTAGTGGTGGCGATTCAATTGATATGACCGATGCTTTTTCAGATGCGTATAAAGAAGTCGCTGTTAAAGCCGTTGCAGCATTAGGAGCTGTTGTTTGTGGGATTGACTTTATTGTTCCAGACTACAATGTCGATCCAAGTGAAGCAGGCGCGTATGGGATTATTGAAGGAAACTTTAATCCAGCGATGATGATTCATATTTATCCTTACTCAGGCAAGAGCCGTCGCCTAACCATGGACGTACTTGAATTATTATTCCCAGAAGCATTTGCGAAATGAAGAGCTCCTTACTCTTCTTAATGAAAACATAAGCTTTTGCGAGAAAATTAGGTGATATTACGGTTATTAACATAAAAGCTTTGTGTTTTGTTAATAAACATGTTATTCTATGTAAGTAGTATTTCTTGATATGTAATTTATGATTTGTTGATTGCGTTAACGCATGAACACTTCTAAACACACTTAAGTTGGTATTGCAAAAAAATAAACGCACTTGATGTGTAATATGGAGGTAAAGTTCATGAATAACGGTACAGTTAAATGGTTCAACGCAGATAAAGGTTTTGGTTTCATCACAGCAGAAGACGGGAAAGATGTTTTCGCACATTTCTCAGCTATCCAAGGTGAAGGCTTTAAATCATTAGATGAAGGTCAAGCAGTAACTTTCGATATCGAAGAAGGCCAACGTGGTTTACAAGCAGTAAACATCGTTAAAGCTTAATTAATCAAAAACATCAAAAAGCCTCATTGAAAAGAGATTTTCAGTGGGGTTTTTTTTATATAATAGTTGGTGTGGATGGAAAATCTTCATGAGATTGTCTTTCGGCACTTTTTTAATTTTGCCAAACAAAAAGAGGCCTCAAACTGACAAAATGTAGTCGACGAAAACAAACACGAATCAGGAGTGAAGCCTCATGGAAAATAGTACTAGAAAAATGCTTGGATTAACAGATGAAAATATTACTTTTCCAGAAGATTGGTTGAAGGATGAGAAAATAAAAGGTGCCACTGATTAGTTAATTAAAGGCTTCTTGACTTATAAGCCGACTCATTGCGAGAAATGCGGGAGAAAAAATCAAGGTGAACTTGTTAAGAATGGAACAAAAACAACTCGTACTCAAATGGCTTTGTTCCGTAATACGTTGACCTATATAGAGCTGAAGCGCTGACGGTTTCTTTGTCGTAATTGCGCACAAACCTTCATGGCACAACCCCCAAATTGTTGCACGTCATGATCATTTGGCAAAGAAGTTGAAATATCAAATTCTTTTAGAATTAGCTCAAATTCGTTCTCGTAAATTAATTGTACAGCGATACTTTGTATCGGATGTTTCTGTTTTAAGAATTCAAGAAGAATTAGCAAAAACGTATCATAAAAGCTATCAAACGCTACCACAGGTTCTTTGTGTCGATGAATTCAAATCAATGAAGTCTTGTGGTGAAAGCTCAATGAGCTTCATCTGTGTTGACGGGACAGATTACTCGCTCATTGAATCAACTAAGAATTAAAAAAATGAATGCCTTCAATACTTCAAATCCAGAAGATAAGAAAAAATACCGTCGATTAAAACGGTATTGGAAACTGCTTCTAAAAGATTCGGATTCTCTAGATAATCGACAACCTGCCTATCATCCCATGTTCAAGCGCTACCTCTATGCGCAGGATATTATCGATGAGCTCTTAACCTATGATTCTCAGTTAAAGCTTGTCTATGAAGCGGTTCAATTGCTCCGCTATTATCGGAACAAGAAGGATACAGATGGCTTTTTCTCCACGATTCAAACATTGGATAAGGCTCTTCCGCAATGGTTCTGAAAGAAATACAAGCAAGGGATTCAAAATGCTTTTGAGCTTCGTTATTCTAACGGTGTTACTGAGGGCTTGAATAATAAAATTAAATTAATTAAACGCCTTTCCTATGGTTATCGAAACTTCTATCATTTAAGAGATCGAATCTACATCATTCAGGGATTAATTTTCGCCCCCACTGAAGCTTGATATTGATGACTAACAAACTATTTCAAGATATCACTAGCGAACCGAAGAAAAATACCTTGTGCCCGCTGCGTCAAAAGACGAAATGTGAATTACTCTGGTTTAGTGCTTTAGCACTTAACTAGAGTTTGAAGCTTTCGAGCTGAGTTGTCACGCAGATCCTGATATTGTATCCGTAACTCACTACGTTCGAACAGCTCCAACAACCACAGGCTCTATTAGAGGTCATGAAATGAGCGAATAGTGACGAGTAATAAGCAAAGAATCGTTTGAAAGTGTTTTGCACTTTCAAAAAGATTATGACTTATTACCGAGTCGCTGCTCATTTCATACCGTTTCGAAGCGGTCTCGCAGCTTTCGTCCACAAGGTGATTTTTCGCAGGGGAGCGGGAGGCTCCGCCCCTCTTTTCTAATGCAAAAAAACGATAGAGAAACAAATTTCTCTATCGTTTCTGACAATTATTTTTACTCATTTTGGGTTCATCAACACAATTTGACGAACAACCGAAAAACAATCATTTTTTTGATGGTGTGAGCTGTAATGATAGAAGACAAGGGCTGATAATATTTATAAATCTTTAATAAACATCGTTTGTTTGGTGTCGTCTACCTGTAAACCAGTCAAACCTTCCCACCATGTTTTCATTTCTTTTTCGTAGGTGGTTGGGAAGTCTTGTGTAATTTGAATTAAGGTGCGTTGATGAATTTTGGCGTAAGGATAATTTAATAATAAGTTGTACTTTAGTTCACTCAATAAACTATAGTATTGAAACATTAAAAAATTCATTTCTTCAGGGTCTTCGTCAAATAATACGCGAGGGGCACGATCGAAAATAAAACCAAAGCTACGCATCATAAACATAACCCCATCCAAAGACTCCGTATCGATGGTCGCGGTGTCTTTTAAAATATCAATATGGGTGTCTAGGGCATCGATCAACTCTTCTTTTAATGCAAGGTACGTCGGCATATTTAAAACTCCTTTCGAAAATAACGGTGATTAGAACCATTTCGACCAAAAACTTTTTTTATTTTGTGGTGCGTTATCGGATGTTGCTTTGGACACGTTTTTTTTGAATTTTGCTTCTAGATCAATAACCTCTTCATTAACGGCTTCATCGGATACAAGTAACAGTCCAATGTCATCTTCACGAAGCGACTGCTTGGGTGTGACGATGGTAAAAGCATGTTTATGGGTTGTAACGATTTGGATGTAATTTGCTTGCAGCGACGTTGATAAGAGGCCGTTAATGAGAACTTTTGCTTCAGGATAGGTAGCAAGTGCGCGCGTAAGTAAGTTTTTATTGGATTCTTTTTTCAGTTGATTAACAGTCATGCTAACATAGCAGCGTTCTCGAAATGTTCCTAGATAGCGTGCTTGTTCATCGGGTTTAGTTAAAGGTGTACCGGATGCAGCTTGATCGATTCGTTGTTGTAGATTATCGGTCATCAGTTTCTCCTTGTAATAAGTTGTTAGTTTTATTATAACACAATTGAAAATAACAGAGGCTACTAAGAGAGGTAGTATGACAAAAAAATGGAGAGGTTCTTCTATTGATTGTTTAACAAAAGAATGGTGTAAGGAAAGAGAAAACATGAGAAACGAAAAGATAATTAGAAAAATTAAAGGCTTATTAGCAATTGCTCAAGATGAAAGAAACGATGAGGAGAGCCAATCGGCATTTCTTTTAGCGCAGAAGCTTATGATTCAATATGGAATTCAGAGTTCGGATGTTGATAATCAAAGGGATTGGCAACAAATGACTGCGATTCAGGAAACAGCAGTGACCGTCTATAAACGTTTGTTTTGGTGGGAACGACATTTGGCACAAGTGATCTCGAAAAATTTTCGAGTCAAATATTTCTTGAATTCTAAGATGGTTGGGCGACAACAAAAGAGGCAAATTGTTTTTTACGGATTGGTCGATGATTTGTCTTTAGCAAAAGAAATCTACCTTTTGGCTTATGAAGCTTTGATCTTTCATAGTCAGTCCTTTGTTGACCATTACTATAGGAAGAAAAAAAGTCAAGGCCGTAAACGCTCCCTGACTGAAAGCCTAAAAACAAGCTATATCCGAGGCTTTTTAAGCGGTTTGGATGAACGTTTCAATGAACAAGTAGCAGCCTTGAGAGAGCAATATGAACTGCTCGTGTTAATTCCAAAAGTTGTCGAACAAGCGTATGAAGAACTTTCGAGTCACTGGGGCAAACCATTAGCCCTTCAGGCACCGAACGTCAATGTACTTGAAGCCTATCAAAATGGCTATTTTACTGGAAAGAAAATTGATTTTATGAGACAAACACTCAAGGAGTCGGAAGACGCCTGAGCGTTTTTTCGTGAACAAATCGCAAGAAAAGAGTAGACTAAAGGTAAGAAGGAATCAAGGAGGGAAATAAAATGGAATTACATATCTCAGAAGAAGCACAAGACGTGATTGAAAAAGAGCGACAGACAGGTGACTGGCTCTTACTCGATTTTGAAGATGCCATTGGTCCTTTTACCGAATCAGCCGTTTCGTGTCAGTTATATCCGAATTTCCGTTTATTACTAGTACCGCAAGCATTTCCAGCAGAAAAGCTTGTTGATTATGATGCGAAGCTTGAAACAGAAATGGGAACCGTATTAATGAAGACGACCTCTCAAATGTTATTAGATAAAAAAGTTGAAATCGTAGTTGAACCAAGTTACAAACGAATTCAGTTGCGTTCGGATTCAGGCATCTTGGCCGCTAACCTTCCGCTAAAACGGATCGAGATTAAAAACGACTAAAAAAGGAGTATCGACTGTGGGAAAATTAGCAGTAATTAGTGATTTACATGTCGATATTAACGGCTTAAATCAAGTAGCACTTGAACGAATGGCAGACTATTTAGTGAAAGAGGACATTACTCACCTGCATTTTGCGGGCGATGTGGCCAATACTGCTGCTGAAACGCTTGAAATCGTCGAGCAGTTTCAGCAGTTTTTACCGACGACTTTTCATTGGGGAAATCATGAGATGGTGACTTTAATTGGTGAAAATGAAATTGAAGCATACCCACATGAGGACTTTTTGAGTTTTCGTTCGTATCCATTGTCCGATGAGGTGCTTCTAGTCGGTGTGAATGGTTGGTATGATTATCAGTTTGCAGAAAATCCTGATTTAAAGAAAAATCAACGATTAAAAAACTTATATTGGTACGACCGAAAAATTCTGCGAGCAGGAAATGATCCAATGATTAGTCAAAGGATTAATCAGCGCTTGGACGAATTTCTAGGACAGCTGCCAAAAGAAAAAACAATCATTCTTTCAACTCATTTTGTTCCAAAAACTGAATTTATTATTCAACATCAAGGCGAACATGTTCGTTGGAATCAATTGAATGCTTTTTTAGGGTCACCAGGTTTTGGGGAAGTGATAGATAAATATCCCCAAGTCGGGCACGTTATCTTTGGACATACACATCGTCGTTTTGAACCAAAGAATATTAAACAAACGTGGTATCATTGTCGGCCGTTTGGCTATTATTACGAATGGCAGATGACTCGAACGTTTGTTTTTAAACACCAACTAGTCGAAAATTATCGCCCGAATAAACTACGAAGCGTCTTGCGTGATAATCGCGCTCTGTATCACGTTCACAAAGAAAAGAATCTTTTGAAAGAATTGCAAGAAGGAATGACAATCATTCATTATTGATTTCAAAAATGAGCGTCCATCTGTATCAAAAAAACTCTTTATATTCTAATAAATGGTCATAAAATACCCGATTAAGAAAGCGCATAAGAAAATGAAAGAATGTGTTTTTCAATAGGAAAACCGCCTTTTTTCGTTTTATTTTTGCATAATTTTCGTTTTTTTGAGCCTTTTTTAATTAATTATTAAAAAGCCATTGACGGATAAAACAAAATCATGTATCATTCTCTCATGCTTATCTAATTGTTCAGACAATTCAAATTTTTGAAAGTATTTCTGTGATTTGGAAAAATTATGAAAAATTAGAAAAGTAGAGAAGAAGAGGAAAATGGAGGAGTACGCATGAAAGTAAGGAAGGTTTTAGCAACTGTATTGGTTAGTACATTTGTACTTGCAGCTTGTAGCACAGGCGGCGACACGGGCAACAGCGACAAAGGAAATGGAGATTCAGCAGCACCGACAGCATTTAATTCTGTCTTTTCAACGGATTTACAAACATTAGATTATACCGTTTCTCAACGTAAAACAAACGGTGATCATTTTACAAACTTTGTTGATGGTTTATTAGAAAACAATCCATTAGGTGAATTAGTTCCTGCATTAGCAGAATCATGGGAAGTAAGTGAGGATGGTTTAACTTACACTTATAAAATCCGTGAAGGTGTTCAATGGATGGACAGCGAAGGAAATGAGTATGGGGCAGAAGTAACGGCTCATGACTGGGTTACTGGTTTAAAACATGCTGTTGATCAAGAATCTGAAACACTATATATCGTTGGTAACAGTATCAAAGGTTTAAGCGACTACATCGAAGGTAAAACTTCTAGTTTTGATGATGTTGGCGTAAAAGCAGTTGACGATTACACATTAGAATATACATTAAATCAACCAGAATCATTCTGGAACTCAAAAACAACTTACGGTATTCTTTATCCAATTAATGCAGAATTCTTAGAGTCTAAAGGTGATTCGTTTGGACAACCAACACCAGATTCAATTCTTTATAACGGAGCTTACATCTTGAAAAACAACACAGCGAAATCTGTGATTGAATACGAGAAAAATGAAGCTTACTGGGATGTTGATAACGTAAATTACGACACAGTTAAATGGACTTACAATGACGGAACAGATCCAGATGGCCTATTCAAACAATTTGAAGATGGTACATTAAGCGCTGCTCGTGTCTATCCAAACTCTCCAGGTTACAAAGACGTTTTAGCAGCACATCCGGATGGTGTGACTTGGTCATTACCAGGTGGTTCAACCTTTAACGTAACATTCAACTTCAACCGTGGAACGTTTGATGCGACTTCTAAAACATCAGAAGCACAACAAACAGATACGCAAAAAGCGATTCGTAACCGCGACTTCCGTTTAGCTGTATTATTTGGTTTTGATACTCGTTCTTACCGCGCACAAAACGTTGGTGATGAAGGAGCGGAACGTGGCTTACGTAACACATTGGTTCCAACACAATTCGTATCTGTTGATGGCAAACCGTTTGGTGACGCTGTAGAAACGAAATTACGCGCATTAGATGCCGATGCATTTGGTGATGTTGAGCTAGAAGAAGGACAAGATGGTTACTACAATCCTGAAAAAGCAAAACAATATGTTGAAAAAGCTCGTAAAGATTTAGAAGCTGATGGCGTTACTTTCCCAATTCACTTAGATATTCCAGTAAACAGTAATGCTGAAGTTTCTGTGAACCAAGTGAAATCATTGAAGAGTACAATTGAGTCATCATTAGGAACAGACAATGTGGTTGTTGATATCCAAATGTTGAGTGAAGATGCTTACTTACAAGCAACTTACCAAGCGACAACTGGTGCAGCGGGTGACTTTGATATCTCTAACGCATCTGGTTGGGGACCTGACTATGTTGACCCATCAAGTTACTTAAACATTTACGATTCTCGTACTGGGGATATGTTAAAAACTTTAGGTCTTGAAGGTTCTGCAATCATTCAAGGTGAAGATCCATCAACTGAAGCAAAAGAAGCAATCAATTTAACTGAATACGACGCATTATTAGACAAAGCAGCAGCAATTTACGATGACGAAAATGCACGTTTTGAAGCTTATGCAGATGCAGAAGCATGGTTATTAAACAATGCTATTCAAATCCCAGTTAACGCAGACGGTGGTACACCAGCAGTAACTAAAGTTGTACCATTTACGAAACCTGATGGTTGGGCAGGAATCACAGCTGACAAGTTGAAATATGTGAAGTTACAAGAAGACATCGTAACAGTTGAACAATTCGACAAAGCGCATGAAGAATGGACTGCAGCGAAAGAAGCGGCAGCAAAATAAAGGATTCAAAGTAAAAGAGGCTAGCTTTTAGCCTTTTTTACTTACATATAGAAAGTAGGGACAGAACTTGAAACGATACCTTTCATTTAGGATACTAAGATCAATCATCAGTATTTTTCTAGTAACGACAATCACTTATGGTGTCATTTACACAATGGTTCCTCGTAGAAATGTATTTAAAGAAGATATTAACTACGGGAAACTAAAAGGAAAACCAGATGAGTTGGCGAATTACGAAAACACAGCATTTAGCAAAATGGGTTATATCGATTACTTACCATCAAAAGATTTAATTGATACAGTTAGTGAGGAACATGAAGGTTTAACCGGTGAATCAACTGCAGAGAACAAAGCAATTTTAGAAGAATGGTCAAAAGCAAATGGTTGGACACTGCATCAATTACCAATTAGTCAGGCCTTTTATGCAACGAAAGATATCCCATTGCCACAGCGTGTGTTTCGTTTTTATGCCAATATGATACAGATTGATCATCCTTGGAAGGTACAAGATCCGGACAATCCAGATCTAGAACGCTCTCTACGATTCACAAAAGACGAGACCGTTGGTTGGGCATTAGTCGGTTCAGGAACACAATTTAAATATCAAATTTATTTTGATAAACAGTTCCCGTTCATCCACCAAAATATCGTGCACTTAAACTTAGGCGTATCTTATCCAACATTTGCCGGACAAGATGTGACAACAGTTCTAACAGGCGGACAGGGGAAAACAGATAGTCAAGAAGTCACTTTCCCAACAGGCGTGACATCAAAATCAGCCGTAGATTTAACATCAAGACAATATCAACCAATAGCGAAACTTTCTTCTAAAGAGAAACGCTTGTTTGACGATAACTATACCATTACACAAAATAATTACCGTGACCCGTCAATGATGAAAACCTCATTTTCGATGGGCGTGATTGCAGTCTTACTTGCTTACGGAGTGGGAATTCCTTTTGCCATGTTAATGGCTCGCTATAAAGGCAAACTTCCTGACCGTATGGGGATTGGCTTAGTCACCGTTTTAATTTCAGTACCAAGTTTAGCGTTTATTTATTTCTTCCGCTTTATCGGAAGCAACTTCTTGGGGTTACCAGATACATTCCCGACATTAGGTGCAGGAGATATACGCTCCTTCATTCTTCCGACAGTAATCTTAGGAATGTTATCCATTTCAAATATTGTTATTTGGATTCGTCGTTACATGATTGACCAACAATCAGCAGACTATGTAAAATTCGCAAAAGCAAAAGGGTTGAATGCGCGTGAAATTGCACGTAAGCATATTTTCAAAAATGCTGCCATTCCAATTGCTAACCAAATCCCAGCAAGTATTATCGGTGCGATTACGGGTGCGACAATTACTGAGACAGTCTTTGCTGTTCCTGGTATGGGTAAAATGTTACCAGATTCAATTTTAGCCAACAATAATCCAATGGTTATTGGCTTAGTCTTTATCTTTACGACAGTTGCGGTTACGTCAATCTTAGTCGGAGATATTACAATGGCAATGGTCGATCCACGAATTAATTTAGCAGAAAGAGGAGAATAAAATGGAAAAAACGAATCAAAAAATCAATGATGGCTTTACTTTTGTCAACGTTGACTCCTTAGCTTCTGAAAAAATTGATACGCCAACGTATTCATACTGGCGCTCAGTGGGACGCAAGTTCTTTTCAAATAAAACGGCAATTGCAATGTTAATCTTAATGACTGCGATTATCTTAATGTCTTTTATTCAACCAATGTTTAGTGGTTATGACTTTATGAATGTTGATGACATTAATGATTTCTCAAAACGTTACAATCCACCAAGTCTTGAAAATTGGTTTGGAACCGATAAAAACGGAATGTCGCTTTTCGATGCTGTTTGGGCAGGAGCTAAAACATCGATTTCAATTTCAGTTATCGCAACGGTAATCACAACAACAATTGGTGTGGTGATTGGAGCAATCTGGGGAGTTTCTCAAAAATTCGATAAATTCATGTTAGAAATTTATAACGTTGTCTCAAACGTCCCTCAATTACTAATCATTATCGTAATGTCTTATACTTTCGGAAATGGTTTCTGGAACTTGATTTTTGCGATGTGTGTTACTGGATGGTTAGCGCCAGCTTACTTCATCCGGGTGCAAGTAATGATTATGCGTGATCGTGAGTACAATTTAGCGTCACGTACATTAGGAACGCCAAAGTTACGAATGATTTTTAGAAATATTTTACCGTACTTAACGTCAATTATCGTTACCGATGTTTCTCGTTCATTGCCTTCATTCATCTCTTATGAAACGTTCTTATCATTCTTAGGGGTTGGATTAAGTGCCGATGTACCATCATTGGGACGTTTAATCTCAGACTATACAAATAATATGAGTAATTATCCATATCTATTCTGGATTCCAGTTACCGTTTTAGCCTTAGTTTCTGTTTCCTTATACATTGTTGGACAGACATTGGCCGATGCCGCTGATCCAAGAACACACATGTAGAAGGAGGAATCAGTTAAAATGGACAAAAAAACAATTTTAAGCGCTGAAAATATTTCAGTTGGCTTTAAAGTTCGTAGTAGCGAATTACGTGCCATTCGTAACGTTTCTCTTGAACTGAAAGAACAAGAAACACTTGCGATTGTAGGCGAATCCGGTTCAGGTAAATCAGTATTAACGAAAACATTTACTGGAATGCTTGAAGCAAATGGTGCAATCACTTCAGGAACTATCCGTTATAAAGATAAAATTTTGAGTGACTTAAAGAAAGATGAAGAATGGGATGGGATTCGTGGGAAAGAAATCGCGACAATCTTCCAAGATCCGATGACGTCTTTAAACCCGATTAAAACAATCGGTTCTCAAATTTCAGAAGTCATTATTAAACACCAAAAGAAATCAGCTAAAGAAGCAAAAAAAATGGCGATTGATTTAATGATTCGTACTGGCATTCCGTTGGCGGAAAAACGTTACGATGATTATCCTTTCCAATATTCTGGTGGAATGCGTCAACGGATCGTTATTGCAATTGCTCTAGCGTGTCGTCCAAATATTTTAATTTGTGATGAGCCAACAACGGCTTTAGATGTAACGATCCAAGCGCAAATTTTAGATTTAATTCGTGAATTACAAGCAGAATACAACTTCACAACAATCTTTATTACCCATGACTTAGGTGTAGTCGCATCGATTGCTGACCGTGTAGCGGTAATGTATGCTGGGCAAATTGTTGAAACGGGTACGGTTGAAGAAATTTACTATACACCGCAACATCCGTATACATGGAGTTTATTATCTTCATTACCACAATTAGGTAATCGAGGAGACGAACTTTATTCTGTACCAGGAACACCGCCGTCACTTTACAAAGATATCGTTGGGGACGCTTTTGCACCTCGTAGTCCATATGCGATGGCGATTGACTTTGAGGAAGAGCCACCAATGTTCCAAATTACAGAAACACACTTTGCAAAAACGTGGTTATTAGATCCGCGTGCACCAAAAGCGGAAAAACCAGAAATTATCCAAAACTTACATGAAAAAATGTTAGCATTACAAGAAGAACCACAAACAATCGGAGGTAACGAAAATGTCTAAAGATAAAGAAGTCTTATTATCCATTAAAGACCTTGAAATTACCTTTGGTGAAGGTAAGAAAAAATTCGTCGCCGTTCAAGACGTTAACATTGATGTCTATAAAGGCGAAACTTTCTCACTTGTAGGGGAATCTGGATCAGGTAAAACAACAATCGGACGTGCGATCGTTGGTCTGAATCCAACAAGTAATGGGGATATTATTTTTGAAGGTAAAAAAATTAACAAACAATTAACGGGTAAAGAATTAGAAGATAAAATCCGTAAAATTCAAATGATTTTCCAAGATCCGTCCGCTTCATTAAACGAGCGTGCAACGGTGGAATACATCATTTCAGAAGGACTTTACAATTTTAACTTATTCAAAACCGAAGAAGAGCGTCTTTCAAAAGTTGCAAACTTAATTGAGCAAGTTGGTTTATTACCAGAACATATGTATCGTTACCCACATGAGTTCTCAGGTGGCCAACGTCAACGTATCGGGATTGCTCGTGCATTAATTATGGAACCGTCACTAGTGATTGCTGATGAGCCAATCTCTGCCCTAGACGTTTCGATTCGTGCGCAAGTCTTAAACTTACTAAAAGAATCGCAAATCAAAAATGATGTAACTTATTTCTTCGTTGCTCATGATTTGTCCGTTGTTCGTTTTATTTCAGACCGAATCGCAGTTATTCGTTCTGGACGAATTGTTGAAATGGCAGAAACGGAAGAATTATTTACGAATCCGTTACATCCATATACAAAAGCCTTATTATCGGCTGTTCCAATTCCGGACCCGATTTTAGCTCGTAAAAAAGAACTTGTTGTCTATGATCCAGAAATGCATGACTATTCTGTTGACAAGCCAACATTCAGTGAAGTAAAACCTGGACATTTCGTCTATGGAAATGAAAAAGAGTTAGAAGGTTATCGCAAAGCCGTTCGCCCATAAATTTCACTAGTTATCATGAAGGGTGGAATCAGACATGAGTGTCTTAAAAGCTTATAAATTTAAAATTTACCCTGACGAAGCACAAAAAGAATTCTTTGTTAAAACGTTTGGTTGTGTTCGTTTCACGTATAATCACCTATTGATTTCACGTTCGCAAACGGATGGCAAAAAAATGACGCCTGCTTCGCTAAAAAAAGAATATCCCTTTTTAAAAGAAACGGATAGCTTGGCATTAGCGAATGCTCAGCGAAATTTAGAAACAGCTTTTCGTCGCTATTTCACGGGAAAAAGTGATTATCCAAAGTTTAAAAATAAATCGAACATTTGGCAATCGTATACGACCAATAACCAAGGTCAAACGATTTGTTTAAAGGACGGGCTGTTAAAACTACCGAAGTTGAAGACGCTTGTTCCAGTAAATGAACATCGTGAGATTAAGGGGCAAATTAAGTCAGCAACGATATCAGCCAAAAACAACCAAGAATTCTATGTTTCGATACTCTGTCTAGAGTCGATCGACGCTTTACCAAAAACAACTCAAGAAATCCAATTGCGTTATTCGCCAGAAGAATTGTTATACAATTCAAAATGTTTAACGACAGTAACTTTTGATCAAGCGGCATTAGTATGCAAAATGGATAGGATGCATCGTCGTTTAAAATTACGTGGGAAAATTGCACGTAAAAATAAGGTACCACTCGCTTACGCTAAAAATTACCAAAAACAAAAAGTAAAATTAAGCCGTTTGCAAGGTCACCAAAAAGAAAAGAAAGAAGATTACTTCAATCAACTTTCTTATACGCTTATCCGCGATTTTGACCGGATTCTGATAGATAAAACAACACTAGCAGAAGGTCAATCAAACGAGAACGTCAATTTCACCAAAGCTGATTGGCAAACTTTTTTACGAAAGTTGCAATACAAAGCCGATTGGTATGGCAAAGAAATTATTTACCAATAAGCAACAAAACTGGATGGAGCTCCAGAGATCGCCTAGGGTATAGAAAAAGTTCAGACTTTTGTTTCTAGGAATCCGACTCACTAATTATGAAAAACCGAAAGAAAGCGGAAGAATCTTAGATTCTTCCGCTTTTGTTGGCTCTTTAACAATAGGTGTTGGTAAAAATTTAGATAAGCTTTGTAATAGAATCATTGGATCAGGTAGCTAATTTCACTGCTTGATCTTTTTTATTTGTTTGAATAGTTTTGGTTTTAAAATACTTGCCATGGTTGATAGAAATCACGAAGGACTCTCAAAACGGCATTTAAAAGGTTGATATTTCGGAGATAAGCCTGATTTGGAAAAAATGAAAGAGCCATTTTTTCGTAGGCTGTACTTATCTCTCGTATCTAATCGCTTATGAAATAGCCTTTAGTTTAAACGGCATTTAATAAACAGGTGCTGCGGAGATAAGCTGTCACTTGGCTGAAATGAAAAAGCGCATTTCATCAATTGCCTGCTTATCTCTTGTACCTAAACGTTTATTAAATAGCCTCTATTTGAAACGGCATAAAATGAGTTGCTCCTCAGAAATAAGTCGATCTGTAAAAAAATGAAAGAGCCATTTCTTTTCCAGATGCGTTCTTATTTATCGGAGCAGACCACTCATTTTATAGCCTCTATTCTGAAACGGCATTTATGATGCAGTGACTCGGTAATAAGCCAGAATCTTTTTGGAAGTAAAGAGCACTTTCAAACGATTCATTGCTTATTACTCGTCACTAACCGCATCCTAAATCGCCTCTAGTTGAAACGGCATAAAATGAGTTGCTCCTCAGAAATAAGTCGATCTGTAAAAAAATGAAAGAGCCATTTCTTTTCCAGATGCGTTCTTATTTATCGGAGCAGACCACTCATTTTATAGCCTCTAGTTTCCCTAATCTTTTTTTCATTATGACGACTATTGGGGTGATGATGGTGGCTTTGGCTGCTTCTGGGAGGATGAATGGGACGAATCCGCTGGCGATTCCTTGTGGTATGGTAAGGTTTGCGGCGAAGGTTAGCCAAGCAGTTCCAAAGACGAGCGCCACCATAAATCCTAGTAAATTAATACTAAAGGTCGAAAGGTAGTTAGTAGATGTTTGGTTTTGTAGTGTGCCAATTACTAAACTAGCAAAGATGAATCCGATCAAGTAACCACCAGTTGGGCCGAATAAAACGCCGAATCCGCTGGCACCTCCGGCAAAAACCGGTAAACCAATTAGTCCAAGTAATAAATAAATGATGATACTCCACGTTCCGACTCGACGGCCGAGTAATGAAGCCGTTAGGCCAATCATTAAAGTTTGTAGGCTGAATGGAACAAGTCCTAACGGAATGACAATTTGTGATGCAACGGCGATTAAAGCCGCGAATAAGCCTGAAATTAATTGTTCTCGTAATGTTAATTTCATTAAAAATACTCCTCCCTTAGAAAAAACTTCTGTGAGAGGAGTATAACATTGTGTTAACTAACTTGTAAATAAAAAGTTAACGAAAAGTATTATTTATTGATTAAAGTAATTAAATGAGTACCAAACTCTTGCGTGGTTAAGCGTGTCGCATCGGCTAATTGATCAGCGAAATCGCTTGTCACCTGTTTGTTAACTATGGCTGTTTCAATTGCAGTAGTAATTAAATCTGCCGCTTCTTGCCAGCCGAGGTGTTCGAGCATCATGACACCCGATAATAAGAGGGAAGAAGGATTTGCTTTGCCGAGCTCTGCGATATCCGGTGCGGTACCGTGAGTCGCTTCAAAAATTGCATAGCCTGTATGGTAATTGATATTGGCGCCTGGTGAGATGCCAATGCCGCCAACTTGAGCTGCTAAGGCATCGGAAATATAGTCACCGTTTAAGTTGGTTGTTGCAACAACATCATAACGTTCAGGATAAAGTAAAATTTGTTGTAAGAAGTTATCGGCAATGACATCATTGATAATGACTTTTCCTGCCTCTTGAGCCTCTTTTAAAGCTGTTTGAGCGGTTTTAAGACCGTCTTGTGACTTTATCTTGTCGAATTGGCGCATGGTGAAGGCCGTGTCGTTAAAGCTATTTTCTGCTAGGTCGTAACCCCAGTTTTTAAACCCGCCTTCGGTAAATTTCATAATATTACCTTTATGGACCAGTGTCACACTTTTACGGCCTTGTTTAATGGCGTATTCAATCGCAGAGCGAATCAACCGTTGACTCCCTTCTTTTGAAATTGGCTTAATTCCGATGCCTGAAGTTTCAGGGAAGCGGATGTTAGTTACATCCAACTCATTTTGCAAAAAGTCGATAATTTTTTTTGTTTTCGGCTCGTCAATAGCAAATTCAATTCCGGCATAAACGTCTTCTGTATTTTCTCGGAAGATAACCATGTCGGTTTTTTCTGGTTCTTTAACGGGTGAAGGAACACCTTCAAAGTAACGTACTGGACGAACGCAAGCGAATAAATCTAGTTTTTGGCGTAAAGTCACGTTGATTGAGCGAATCCCACCGCCAACCGGAGTGGTTAGTGGTCCTTTAATAGCGATTTTTGCATGATGAATCGCATCAAGCGTGGCTTCTGGTAACCATTCGCCTGTTTGGTTGAAGGATTTTTCGCCAGCTAAAATTTCTTTCCAGATAATTTTTTTCTCGTCGTTATAAGCTTTAGCAACTGCCGCGTCAAAAACCGGTTGACTCGCTTGCCAAATTTCTTGGCCGATACCGTCGCCGGGAATATATGGAATAATTTGTTCTTCAGTACGTGTCATATTAAACGCTACCTACGCTTTCACTTAATTTTTTACGAATTACCATTGGTAAAATTCCTTGATGTTTCCAATAACGGATATCAGCTGGTGCATCAAAACGTAATCGAGTCATGAAACGGATTTTTTCGTTGTCTGAAGTCGTGGCAATCACCTCGATCGATTGGTTGACTTCTGGCTCTTCTGGTAATAAAACTTCAAATTTTTCTTCGCCAGTTAGGCCATAAGTTTCAGCTGTTTCACCTGGTAAGTACTCTAAAGGCACTACGCCCATCATCACTAAGTTACTGCGGTGAATCCGTTCGTAACTTTCAGCTAAAACGACTTTGACGCCTAATAATTGTGTCCCTTTAGCAGCCCAGTCACGGGAAGAACCCATTCCATAATCTTTACCAGTTAAAATCATACAGCCAATATTTTCTGCTTGATAACGCATTGATGCATCATAAATAAACATTTCTTCATTGGTTGGTAAGTAGCGTGTATAACCGCCGCTAATTTCAGGTACGAGTTGATTTTGTAGGCGAATATTACCGAAAGTACCACGCATCATAATTTCGTGATTGCCCCGACGTGAACCGTAAGAGTTAAAGTCGCTGTAAGTTAAGCCTTTATCTTTTAAATATTTACCCGCTGAAGATTGTAGTGCAATACTTCCGGCGGGAGAAATATGGTCAGTAGTGACAGAATCACCTAATTTCGCTAGAACGTGTAAATTGGTTAAGGTGCCTTGTTTTGGCAATTCTCTCGTTAAGCCCTCAAAATAAGGCGGCAAGGCGATGTAAGTTGAAGCATCATCCCAATCGTAGGCGTTACTTTGGGTCGTTTCAATCGCATTCCAACGTTCATTGGCGCTAAAAAGGTCGCTATAAGCGCTACGGAAAGCTTCAGGTGAGACGAATTGATCGATATACGATTGAACTTCTGATTTATCAGGCCAAATATCGCTGAGTAAAATCGGTTTTCCTTGTTGGTCGTAACCAAGCGCTTCTGTGGTTAAGTCTTTTGTGACTGTACCGGCTAAAGCGTAAGCGACAACTAGCGGTGGAGACGCCAGGTAGTTCGCTTTGACTAATGGATGAATTCGACCCTCAAAGTTGCGGTTACCAGATAATACAGAAGAAACAAGTAAGTCTTCACTCGTTAGGGCTTTTGTAATCGCAGGAGCTAATGGTCCAGAGTTTCCGATACAAGTGGTACAACCATAACCAACTAAATAAAATCCAAGTTTTTCTAGGTAGGGCATTAAACCACTAGCTTCTAGATAGCTCGTTACAATTTTTGAACCGGGAGCTAAAGAAGTTTTAACATAGTCAGGGACCCGTAAACCTTTTTCGACGGCATTTTTAGCAAGTAGGCCGGCTGAAAGCATAACGAAGGGGTTACTTGTATTCGTGCAACTCGTAATGGCTGCGATGACTAAATCACCCGTTTTAATTTCGTTATCAGTTTTATCCCAATCGATATTGACTGTTCTTTCGTGTTCTTCTGGCGGTAAGCCAAAACCTTTTGGTCCAACCGGTGCCGTTACGCTTGAAACGAAATCTTTTGCAACTTCCGATAAGACGATGCGGTCTTGTGGACGTTTTGGTCCGGCTAAAGCTGGTTCGATTTGAGCTAAATCAACGGTAATCACCTTGGTATAAGTCGGCTCATTATCAATGTCATAGAAGAAGTTGTTGGCTTTAGCGTAGGCTTCAACGCGCGCGATAACGTGTTCTGGACGTCCAGTGATACGTAAATAATTTAATGTTTCATCGTCAATTGGGAAAAATCCACAAGTTGCCCCGTATTCAGGCGCCATGTTCGCAATTGTTGCACGATCGGCTAAACTCAATTCTTGATAACTAGGTCCGTAAAACTCGACGAATTTTCCAACAACACTTTCTTTACGCAATGTTTCAGTAATCGATAAGACTAAATCGGTTGCAGTAGCGCCGGAAGGTAGTTCTCCAATAAAACGTACGCCAATCACTTCAGGCGTAGGGAAGAAAGAAGGTTCACCGAGTAGGGCAGCTTCAGCTTCGATTCCTCCGACACCCCAACCTAAAACACCAAGGGCATTAATCATCGTAGTGTGAGAATCGGTTCCTTGTAACGTGTCCGGGAAGAGCCATTTTTGACCTGCTATTTCTTCTTCTAAAATCACTTCAGATAAAACTTCCAAGTTTACTTGGTGAATAATTCCGGTTTCGGGTGGGACGACATCGAAGTTTTTAAAGGATGACTGCGCCCATTTTAAAAATTGGTAACGTTCATGGTTTCTCTCGAATTCTTTTTCAGTATTTAATGAAATTGCAGATGCATTGCCATATTGATCAACTTGGACGGAATGGTCAATGACTAAGGTTACAGGAATATCAGGATTAATATCAGTTGCTTGGCCATCTAAAGCGATCATCGCATCACGCATAGCGGCTAGATCGACAATTGCCGGAACACCAGTGAAATCTTGTAAGATAACGCGCTCGACTTTAAAAGGAACAACACCTTTTGGATTACTTGCTTCCCAGTTAATTAATGAGATAACATCCTCTGTTGTGATATCTTCTCCCATTTGGCGCGCGACACTTTCTAATAATACGCGAATCGAATAAGGGAGTTTGGTTAAATTTACATGATAATTTTCAGCGATGGATTTTAAATCGATATAATGGTATGTTTCATTGTCTAAAGCTAGTTCTTTATGCCATTTCATAAGGAATCCTCCTGTCTCCTAATAATAGATATGGAATAATTATACGTTCAAAATGAAAAAAAGCAAATGTTAAATGAAAAAAACTTTCATTTTCAGCTTACCGTGCTATAATGTTTTTTAAGAAATAATAAGTTTAGATGAGAATTCTAACATTATCATGTGAGAAAATGTAAAGGAGGATAACAAGTTTGGATTATGACAAAATGTTGACGTTAAGTAAAAAAAATAATCAGATTGCTAGTGATTTGTATAAAAAATATGAAGTGAAACAAGGTTTGCGCGATGAGCAAGGAAAAGGTGTGGTTGCAGGTTTGACGACCATTTCAACCGTTTATCCTGAAAAAGTTGTAAATGGCCAAGTTGTACCAGGGGCAGGAGAATTGCGTTATCGTGGGATTGCGATTGATGAGCTAGTCGATGGGTTTGTCTTAGAAGAACGTTTTGGTTTTGAAGAAACAGCGTATTTGTTGCTGTTTGGCGAATTGCCAACCGAAGAAGAGTTAGCGGAATTTCAACAGTTGATTTCCAGTCATCGCACGTTACCGACGAATTTTGTTCGCGATGTCATTATGAAAGCTCCATCAGCTGACATTATGAATAGTTTATCGCGCAGTGTACTAACTTTGGCTAGTTACGACGAAGCCTCGGACGATGTGTGCTTGGAAAATGTTTTGAATCAAAGTCTAATGCTCATCGGGGTCTTTCCGTTATTAGCGATTTATGCCTATCATGCGTATAACCATTATAATAAGGAAGAAAGTATGTATATCCATCTTCCTAATGCCGATGATAATTTAAGTACGGCTGAAACGTTATTGATGATGTTACGTCCGGATCGTCAATATACGAAGCAAGAGGCACAAACATTAGATATGGCTTTGATTTTACATATGGAACATGGCGGTGGGAATAACTCAACATTTACCACCCGAGTAGTTACCTCGAGCGGCACCGATACCTATTCAACGATTGCCGCTGCGTTAGGTTCATTAAAAGGACCAAAACATGGAGGGGCCAATATTAAAGTTACCAAAATGATGGCCGATTTAAAAGAAAATATTGCAGATTATAGCGATGAAGCTGCTGTACGTCAATATTTAGAAGATTTACTCGATAAAAAGGCCTTTGACAAAAAAGGTTTAATTTACGGTATGGGGCATGCGATTTATAGTGATAATGATCCACGAGCGGCAATTTTCAAGCGTTACGTCTCCAAGTTAGCCGAAGAAAAAGGGGAAACAGCACGTTCTGAATACGAGCTTTATACTCTAGTTGAACGTTTAGCACCCGAGGTTATTGGAAGTAAGCGTAAAATGTTTAAAGGCGTGAGTGCCAATATCGATTTCTTTAGTGGTTTTGTTTATAATTTGCTAGGGTTACCAGAGGAGCTGTATACGCCGATTTTTGCGATTGCTCGAATTGTAGGTTGGTCAGCACATCGAATGGAAGAATTGACGAATTCCAATAAAATTATTCGTCCGGCTTATCAAGAAGTGACAGAGGATCGTGCATATACAAAAATGTGTGATCGTTCATAACGACAAAAAACCTCGAAAGCTTCAAAAAGAAGTTTTCGAGGTTTAATTTGAAAGATTAGATTAATTTGTTGTAGTACTCAACTACTAATAATTCATCAATTTCTTGTGATAACTCATCACGTTCAGGTAAACGAGTGTATGAACCTTCTAATTTTTCGGCATCAAATGCTACAAATGATGGGCGTCCAATAGTTGCTTCAACAGCTTCTTTGATTACAGGAATGTTTTTAGATTTTTCGCGAACTGCGATCACTTGACCAGGTTGTACGCGGAATGATGGAATATCAACGCGTTTGCCATCTACAGTGATGTGGCCGTGGTTAACTAATTGACGAGCTTGACGACGAGTAGTTGCTAAACCTAAACGGTAAACAACGTTATCTAAGCGTTGCTCTAATAAAATCATGAAGTTCACACCGTGAGTTCCTTCTTTGATTTTACCAGCTTGGATGAATAACGTACGGAATTGACGTTCGTTCATGCCATAAGTGTGGCGTAGTTTTTGTTTTTCATTTAATTGTAAACCGTATTCTGAGCGAGCTCCGCGGCTAGTTGGTCCATGTTGACCAGGTGCGTAAGGGCGACGTGCTAATTCTTTTCCAGTGCCTGATAATGAAATACCTAAGCGACGAGAAACTTTCCATGATGGTCCAGTATAACGTGACATTAAAGATTCCTCCAATAATATAATAGTATTTGGAGTAAAATAATCCGATGAAAGAGTCATTTCTCGTGTAGTTCAGTCTTCAATCTTCACCTTATGCAGCCGGGGCTACGCAATTGAACCTAATAAAAGGCGATGAACTGGGGACGAGTAATTCATTTTCTGCTGCATTATTTTACACAAAGAATAATATAGCATGGATATTATTGATTTGTCAAATGAATCGCTGTAAAATAACCAGAGAAACAAATCATTTTGTTCTCAATGTTTTTCTGAAAATAATTTATACATTTTTTCACAATAACCTTTACAAATCATGAATACCTATTTAAAATAAAAGAGGATAATGTCACTTAAAGACAGAAGTACTAAAGGAGAGTCTAAAAATGAATCCAGTATCACCTCTATTTGAAAAGATCGATGCCTCAATTGAGAAGAAGAAAAACTTAATCGAAACCAGTTATGCGCGCTATGCTTTGCGTGCGATTTTCGCTTGTATGTTCTTAACATTGGGAACAGCTGTAGCCTACAGTATTGCGATGAAAGGTGAACACATTGCACCTGGTTTTGGTAAGATGTTGTATGCGTTTATGTTTAGCTGGTCGCTCGTCATGATTTTGTATATGAACGCTGAATTGGGAACATCGAATATGTTATATATGACGGTGGGTTATTATCGTCGTCGTTTAAATTTTACTTTTGCTGTAAAAATTTTATTTACTTGTATTTTATTTAACTTAATCGGTGGCGTGTTGTTTGGTTACTTGATTTCTTTGACAGGACCATTCCAAGACTTACCGATTGATAGTTACTTTTTTGAGTCGATAACGAGTAAATTAGAAAAATCTTCGGGACAAATTTTAGTGGAGGGGATTTTTGCCAATATTGTCGTCAACGTTGCGGTTTTAATTAGTATGCGAATGAAAGACGATGCTGGAAAAATTATGGCGATTATTTTTATTATTTTCATCTTTGCCTTTTTAGGTTTTGAACACGTCATTGCTAACTTCCCGGCCTTTTCATTAGCTTACTTTGCTTCAAACGGAACATTAGAAGCGATGACCGCAGGCAATGCGGTACACAATTTAACTTTTGCCTTAATCGGTAATTATATCGGTGGTGGTTTAATCATGGGGCTCGGCTATGCCTGGTTAAACAACTCAAGCTCAAAATACGTCGATTAATCAAGGGCTTTATATTTAAAGTATTTATAAGACACGCAATCCATTTTTTTGATTGCGTGTTTTTATTTTTTAGATATAAAAGATAGAAAAAGATCGGATTTATTGAGGGAAACATGAATAGAATAGGCTTTAGAGCGTTTTTTGCTTTTTTTTCCAAAAAGTATTGACACCGCTTTCTAACGGTGGTATTCTTTATTCATACAAAACACGAGGAGTGTCACTGATACGATCAGGCACCACCAAATCTTTAGTAGTTGGGACAACTGCTTCAGTTTGGTGTTTTTTTGTTTCAAAAAGGGGGTAGTCATATTTATTCCATAGTGAAATCGCTAAATAATAACCTAGTCTTAGCACAAGATGAGCAGCGAAAAGAATATGTTTTGTTTGGCACAGGGATTGGCTTTAAAAAGAAGAAGGGGGATCTGATTGAGGAGTCGTTAATTACAAAAATTTTTCATGGGGAAGATTATCAAAATATTTCAGCGTTGGTAGATAGTATTTCTCCAGATGTATTATCGGTAACAGAAAATATCGTTGATGAAGGTGAAAAATATTTAGGCAAAAAGCTCAACACAAGTCTTTTGATATCGCTAGCGGATCATATTCAAAGTGCGATTAATCGCCAAAATGAAGGAATTGAGATTGTAGGGAGTTCGTTGCAGTGGGAAATTCCTTTCCTCTATACAAAAGAATCAAAAATTGGGAAAAAAGCCTTGGAAGTCATCGCTATAAAACTTGGAGTAGATTTACCAGAGATGGAAGCGGCTTTTATTGCATTGCATTTTGTTAACGCGCAAGATGGCATTCAGTCAATGGATGAAACGATGTTGATTACGGCAATTACCAAAAGTATGGTGAAAACAATTCAGTCGTTGTTTGATGTAGTATTGAATAAAGAAAGTATGAACTATTCAAGGTTTGTTACTCATATCCGCTATTTTATGAATCGACAAATTCGTCAAGAAGAAATGATTGCAAATCCCGATGATAAATTGTACTTAATTATTCAGGAACAATACCCAAAAAGTTACGCTTGCGGATTAATGATTCGTGAAATGTTAAAAAAAGAATATCAATTAGTTATTAATGATGATGAAATGATCTATTTGATTATTCATATTCAACGTGTTGTTTCAGAAACTAAATAAAAATAGGTGTGTAACATGATTGGCATTAACCTAAACAAATTTTTCAAGGACTTTTTTGAGTTCGCTGGAATTTGTTTAGGTTTTTTCTATATCTAAATACATGAAAATAGGAGTGAATGAACATGAACCATCGAGAACTAGCCGAACAAATTATTGAAAAAATAGGCGGAGTCGGAAATATTAATCAAAGTTGGCACTGCATTACACGTTTACGCTTTAATATACGCGACAAAGATGCGGTTAAATTAAAAGAGATTCAAGACTTGGAGGGTGTACTAGGGGCACAGTTTCAAAGTGGCCAGTTACAAATCATTATTGGAAGTGCCGTTGCAAAAGTTTATCAAGAAGTTCAGCAATTAACCGAAGGGAAAATTGTTTCTACTGATAACGAAGGTGGAAAAAAAGGGAATATCTTTGATCAATTATTTGATGTTATTTCAGGTGTTTTTACCCCGATTTTAGCTGCGATTACAGGTAGTGGACTCTTAAAAGGAGTCATGGCAATTTTAGTTGTTTTAGGTGTTTTATCCGATACGAGTTCAACATACATCGTATTAAACGCGATTGCTGATGCAACGTTTCATTTCTTGCCTTTTCTAATCGCTTTCTCAGCAGCTAATAAGTTTAAAACGAATCCATCGCTTGCAGTCACATTAGCTGGAATTTTAATGTATCCAACTTTTATGGCTAATGCGGCAGGTGGAGAAATTACGAGTTTAAGCTTTATTGGTTTAACGATTCCAATGAATAGCTATGCCTCAACAGTATTGCCTATTATTTTAGGTGTTTTACTTTTGAGTTACGTTGAAAAATATGCGAAGAAAATTGTTCCAGATTCTTTAACAATTATTTTTGTTCCATTAATTAGTTTGCTTGTAACAGCACCGATAACGTTAGCTTTTATTGCGCCACTTGGAAATCTGTTAGGAATGTATTTAGAACAATTCTTTACAATGTTGTTTACTGTTGCAGGTCCAGTAGCGGGTGCTTTAATGGGTGGTTTAATGCCAGTGATTGTCGTAACTGGTATGCACTATGCCTTCTTCCCAGGAACATTTGCAAGTTTCGATAAATTTGGGTATGACATCATGTTGCTACCTTTAAACTTAGTCGCTAATTTAGCACAAGCAGGTTCAACATTAGCAGTCTTTTTCAAAACCAAAGATCAAAAAATGAAACAAGTCGCATTCTCTGCTTTTATTCCAGCACTCTTTGGGATTACCGAACCAGCCATTTATGGTGTAACGATGAAACTTAAAAAACCTTTTTATGCAAGTATGATTGGTGGTGCCGTTGGTGGTGCGATTTTTGGAACATTTGTCGTTAAAGCTTTCAGTTTCACAGTTCCAGGAATTTTAGCGTTACCGACTTATATTGAAACAGGCACAAACAATTTTTTGTTTGCCATCTTAGGTGTTCTATCAAGTTTTGTTGTCGCATTTATCATGACGATGTTATTGAAGTTTGATCGCGGAGAGGTTGAAACAAAAGAAATTTTTGAAAGCAAAACAGTAATCACCAAAGAACTTCCGAGTCCTATTTTGTCACCGATGACAGGAGTAGTTAAAAATTTAAGTGATTGTCCAGATACAACTTTTGCTTCAGGAATTGTTGGTAAAGGAATTGGAATTATTCCAGAAAATAATACTGTGACTGCGCCATTTGAAGGCGAAGTTACAATGACTACACCGACCAATCATGCAATTGGTCTGTTATCTAAAACCGGTGTCGAAATTTTGATTCATGTAGGGATTGATACGGTTAGCTTAGATGGTCAAGGCTTCGAACGCTTAGTCAATGTTGGCGATCAAGTCAGTGTCGGTACGCCGTTACTAACTTTTGATATCGAAGAAATTAAAAAAAGAAACTTACCATTATTTTCACCAATTGTCATAACGAATAGTCCCAATTTTCTCGATGTGATTGTTTCAGTTAAAGCAGACGAAAGAATTACTAGTGGTCAGGAAGAAATACTAATCGTTGTTGATTAATTTAAAATAGAAAAAATAGTTTTTAGGAGGAATTTTTAATGAAAGAATTACAAACAGGATTTCCAAAAGGATTTTTATGGGGCGGCGCAACGGCAGCCAATCAAATAGAAGGTGCTTATAATGAAGGCGGAAAAGGCATGTCTACTTCGGACTATGCAGCATATAAAGACCCTTATGCAACTGGAAAAGTTGATAACTTCACATTTAATGTGACTTCAAAAGAGTTAAAAGAATATCAGGAAAATGAAGCCAATTATTTGTTCCCTAAACGTTGGGGAATTGATTTTTACCATCGCTATAAAGAAGATATCGCATTGTTTGCAGAGATGGGCTTTAAAACATTTCGGATTTCAATTTCATGGGCACGAATTTTTCCAACAGGTTTAGAAACAGAACCGAATGAAGAAGGATTAGCATTTTATGATAAAGTGTTTGATGAATGTGCTAAATATGGGATTGAACCGTTAGTAACTATGTCGCATTATGAGTTGCCAATCACTTTAACTGAAAAATACAATGGTTGGGCAAGCAGAGAATTAATTCCTTTATTTGAAAAATATGCGCGAGTGTTATTCAATCGTTATCAATCAAAAGTAAAATATTGGATTACTTTTAATGAAATGAACATGAATTTAAATAGTTTGTATACGGGTGCAGGGATTCTTGAAGATTTAATTGATCCGGAGAAAAAATTAGAAGTGACTTACCAAGCATCTCATCATCAATTTTTAGCAAGTGCCTTAGCAGTGAAAGCAGCGAAAGAGATTATGCCAGACGCTCAAATTGGTTGTATGATTAACCAAATTGAATCTTACGCTTTAACTACAAAACCGGAAGATCAATTGCAAGCATTGAAGTCCAATCAATTAAACATGTTCTATCCAGATGTTCAAGCTCGTGGCGAATACCCATCATATATGGCTCGTTATTTTTCTGATAATGATATTAACATTGTGATGGAGGAAGAAGATGCAGCGATTTTAGCTGAAGGAACAGTTGATTTTGTAGCCATTAGTTATTACATGTCACATGTAACAGAAGCGCGTGAAGATGCAGCAAAATTAGCCGGCTCATTTGATAGCCCGATTAAAAATGAATATTTAGAACTATCACAATGGGATTGGCCAATTGATCCAATTGGGTTAAGAATTTCATTAATGAAATTATATGATCGTTATGAATTGCCATTGTTCGTCTGTGAAAATGGTTTGGGTGCGAAAGATGAATTAACTGAAGATGGAAGAATTCATGATGACTATCGTATTGATTATATAAAAAAACATGTGGAGCAAATGAAAGAAGCAATCAAAGATGGTGTTGATTTGATGGGTTACACAACATGGGGCTGTATTGATTTAATTAGCTGTGGAACATCACAAATGTCGAAAAGATATGGTTTTATCTATGTCGATCAAGACGATGAAGGCAATGGGAGCCTGGCACGTTACCGAAAAGATTCTTTTGAATGGTACAAAGAAGTCATAGCTTCTAATGGTGAAAATCTATAAAGGACGAAGAGATGCGGTCGAAATCGCATCTCTTTATTTTTACATATAAATTTACTCAGCACAAAACAATTGCTGCCTGAATTTTATACTTTCTTTTTGAATCAGTTCATTAAAATATTGCCTGCCATACTAGATTTAGCTTAATTGTGTTAAACTAAAAAGGAGTTCAAGTAAAGAAGGTGGATTTAATGCGTTTTGTGATTGATGGCGATGGTTCGCCAGTTAAAGAAGAAGTGATTCGTTTAGGGAAGGAATTTCAGTTGCCGGTGTTAATTATTACGAGTGTCGATCATTATACGATGAAAGAATATCCTGATTTTGTACAATTTATTTATGTCGATAAAGGAGCAGACCGAGCGGATTATCAAATTGTGAAAGAAATCAAACCAGGAGATTTGTTGATTACGCAAGATTATGGTTTAGCTTCGCTTGTCTTACCTAAAAAAGCGCGTGTATTTCATCATTCCGGTATGGAGTATTTACCCGAGACGATCGATCAATTATTAATGCAACGCTATATTGGAGGACAAATGCGTAAAGCGGGTAAGCGAACAAAAGGTCCAAAACCATTTACCGCTAGTGACCGCCAATTATTTTATGAAATCATGATGGACGTAGTAGAAGCGGAATTGAAATAGCTAACCTGTGAAAGCCTTTTCTTATTTTTTTCGTTAAACTATGTTCGCTCCGCTGCTTTTGTGATAAAATATGAAATGATTTAGAAATGAATATTGAAAACACTGTAAGAGATATTAGGAGGACGCGTTTTTGAAAATTATTTTACTCTATGGCGGCCAAAGTGCAGAACATGAAGTGTCAATCTTGTCGGCTTTTTCAGTTTTGAATGCCGTATACTATAACTATTATCAAGTACAATTAGTCTTTATTACTAAAGAAGGCGAGTGGATTAAAGGGCCACTTTTAACAGAGCAACCAGCTTCAAAAGAAGTATTAGAATTGACTTGGCCAAAAGATGCGACAGAAGAAGGTGAATTTACAGGTGAGAAAATTTCACCAAGTCTCATTAAGGAAGACGACGCAATTGTCTTTCCAATTTTACATGGACCAAACGGTGAAGATGGGACCATCCAAGGCTTCTTAGAAACGATCGGCATGCCTTATGTAGGTGCGGGTGTCCTAACGAGTGCTTGTGCGATGGATAAAATTACAACGAAGTATTTATTGCAAGTTGCGGGTATTCCGCAAGTACCTTTTGTTCCAGTCTTGAAAAATCTCTGGAAAGAAAATCCAAAGAAAATTTTTGAACAATGTGAAGGCTCGTTATTGTATCCATTTTTTGTTAAACCGGCAAATATGGGTTCAAGTGTCGGGATTTCAAAAGTTGAAAATCGTGAAGAGTTACAAGCAGCTTTAGAAGAAGCTTTTAAATATGACAACCGCGCTGTAATCGAACAAGGTATTGAAGCCCGTGAAATCGAAGTGGCAATCTTAGGTAACGAAGATGTCCGCACTACTTTGGCTGGTGAAATTGTTAAAGATGTTGATTTTTACGATTATAATTCGAAGTATATCGATAACAAGATTACAATGGCGATTCCCGCACAAATTCCTGATGACGTGCAAGCCAAAGCTCAAGAATATGCGAAATTGGCTTATACAATGATTGGTGGTAGTGGTCTGAGTCGTTGTGATTTCTTCTTAACAGATAAGAATGAACTATTCTTAAATGAATTAAATACGATGCCTGGCTTTACTCAATTTAGCATGTATCCAGTTCTCTGGGAGTCAATGGGCTTACAGTATAGCGATCTAATTGAAGAGTTAATCCAATTAGGCTTAAATCGTTTTAAACAACGTAAAAACTTTTTAGTCAATATGTAGAAAAGACGAGGCTGTAATCAATGAAGGTTACAGTCTTATTTTTATGCAAAAATAAGGAGAAGAAAATGAATTTAACACTGAAAGAAATTACAATAGCATTGAACATTCAAGGAGAATTCCCAGATTTAACGATTTCAAGCGTTGAGTTTGATAGTCGTTTAATCACACAAAATGGTTTTTTCGTTCCGTTGGCAGGAGAACGGGACGGTCATACGTTTGCGGATAAGGCTGTTGAAAACGGTGCGGTGGCGAGTTTTTGGAGTCGCTCGTTAGAAGAAGCACCAAAAGGTTTGATTTTGTTACCGGTAGCTGACGTTACGGCAGCATTTCAGCAATTAGCTGTTTATTATCAAGCAAAAGTTGCGCCTAAAGTGGTCGCTATCACGGGAAGTAATGGGAAAACGACGACGAAAGATATGACGGAATCCGTGTTGGCCCAAAAATTTCAAACGTACAAAACGCAAGGAAATTATAATAATGATTTAGGGATGCCGTATACGATATTACACATGCCTGAACAAACGGAAGTACTCATTTTAGAAATGGGGATGGATCATCAAGGCGAGATTGCCTTCTTATCCAAATTAGCGAAACCTGATGTGGCGGCGATTACTTTAATTGGTGAAGCCCATCTTGAGAATTTAGGTTCACGTCAAGGGATTGCGGCAGCCAAAATGGAAATTGTCACTGGTTTAAAAAATGAGGGACTCTTGTTAATTCCAGCAAATGAGCCCTTACTTAAACCATTGGTTGCTGATTTACCACAAACGATTCAAACTTTTGGTGTCGGTCAAGGTGAATTGAGCGCGACGATTTTAACAGAAGACAAAGAGCGTACAACCTTTGAAGTTGACGGTTTCGTCTATGAGATTCCCATATTAGGTAGTTATAATGTTACGAATGCCTTAATCGCTTATGGTTTTGGTCAATACTTTGGTCTGACTCCAGAAGAAATTGCACGTGGTTTGGCTCGATTTCAATTAACGAAAAACCGTACACAATGGTTGAAAGCGGCTAATGGGGCGGATATTTTAAGTGATGTTTACAATGCCAATCCAACAGCGATGGGCCTTGTCTTGGATAGTTTTGGTCAGTTATCGATTGAAGGTCGTCGCTTTGTTGTTTTAGCGGATATGTTGGAGTTAGGTCCAGATTCAAAAGCAATGCACGTGGCGATGAAAGAACATTTAGCCGATAACTATCAAGCTGTTTTCCTATATGGTAGCGAAATGAAAGCTTTAGCAGATGCTTTAATAGGAAGTGCTTTTGATGTTTATCACTTTGAAAAAGAAAACAAACAAGCCTTGATGACACAATTAAAAGCACAGTTAAAAGCAACGGATGCCTTGCTACTAAAGGGAAGTAACGGCATGGGTTTAATTGACATTGTGACGTATTTGCAAATAGAGGATGAAGATTAAGAAAGTATAAGAAAAATTATGTAAACAGTTGTTGAAACTTGCTGAAATCTTTCAGCTGTGTTAGAATATTACCGTGCCGAAAGATGAAGAGAATGATTATCAACTCAAGATAATCAATAATGAAGATAAACTAAACATAAGGTGACTATTTATAGTCAGAATGAATTTATATTCGCAATGAGGCTAAGACAAAAGGGAATTGATTACTTGTCCTAGTCTTTTCTAATGCCTTCAAGAAGCGGTTTTTCGGTGGGAAATGAGTGAAAGTTTGGCTAGGGACATCCACTTTTACGTCATTTATCAAAAACAACGCTTCAAGTCAGAACAGTTGATGAACTGACAGAGGGGGAACCCTACAAACAAGCGATGAATGCGGGAGACGTATTCAATCACCACTAGGAGGATTTATTTGAAATTTAAAGAATTAAACTTATCACCAGAATTACTTGCATCCGTTGAACGTGCAGGTTTTGAAGAAGCGACACCGATCCAAGCTGAAACAATCCCAATGGCCTTAGAAGGTAAAGATGTTATTGGTCAAGCACAAACAGGTACTGGTAAAACAGCAGCTTTTGGTTTGCCAATGTTAGAAAAAATTGATCCACAACTTCGCCAAATCCAAGGATTAGTCATTGCTCCAACACGTGAATTAGCGATTCAAACACAAGAAGAATTACACCGATTAGGTCGCGATAAAAAAATTCGTGTATCAGCTGTTTACGGAGGCGCGGATATCGGTCGCCAAATCCGTCAACTAAAAGACAATCCACATATCGTTGTTGGTACACCGGGTCGTATGTTAGACCACATTAACCGTCGTACGTTAAAACTAGGAACAGTTGAAACGTTAGTATTAGACGAAGCCGATGAAATGCTGAACATGGGCTTCCTAGAAGATATCGAATCGATTATCTCTCAAGTCCCTGAGCAACGCCAAACATTATTATTCTCAGCAACAATGCCGCCAGCAATTAAAAACATTGGCGTGAAATTCATGAAAGAACCGGAACACGTAAAAATCAAAGCAAAAGAAATGACTGCTGATTTAATTGAACAATTTTACGTACGTTCAAAAGATTTCGAAAAATTCGATATCATGACTCGTTTATTAGACGTTCAAACACCAGAATTAACCATCGTTTTCGGCCGTACGAAACGCCGTGTTGACGAATTAGCTCGTGGATTAGAAGCTCGTGGTTACAAAGCAGAAGGAATCCATGGCGATTTAACACAACAAAAACGTATGAGCGTTTTACGTTCATTCAAGAATGGTCAATTAGACATCTTAGTTGCGACTGACGTAGCGGCTCGTGGACTAGATATTTCAGGTGTAACACACGTTTACAACTACGATATCCCTCAAGATCCAGAAAGCTATGTTCACCGTATTGGTCGTACAGGCCGTGCTGGTAAAGAAGGTGTGTCAGTAACTTTCGTAACTCCAAACGAAATGAGCTACTTACACGTTATCGAAAACTTAACGAAAAAACGTATGACGCCATTACGTCCACCAAGTGAAAAAGAAGCATTCTCTGGTCAATTAAATGCTGCAGTAGAACAAGTAAGCAGTAAAATTGCAGAAAATGGTTTGGATCGTTACTTAGAAGTAGCTGATCAATTACTTGAAGAGCACAGTCCCCAAGATTTAGTTGCATTGTTAGTTAAAACATTAGCAAAAGATCCAGCAGATATGGAACCCGTAAATATCACACCAGAACGTCCATTACCACAAGGCAAAAAAGGCTTTGGTAATAAAGGTGGCGGTGGTAACCGTCGTGGAGGCAATCGCTCAGGCGGTGGCCGTCGTGAAGGTGGAAACCGTGATGATCGTCGCCCTCGTGGCGAAGGTCGTGGCCGTGATGACCGTCGTTCACGCGGTGGTGAAGGTCGCGGACGCGATGAGCGCCGTGCCCCTCGTACAGAAGATAACCGTGGACGCAGCGGTAACGGTGCAGACCGTAGCAAACGTCAAAGCGGCGATAAAAAACGTAGCTTTGTGATCCGTAACAACCAAGATTAATTAAAGCCAAAAAGCGAAAACTAAAAAGTTTTCGCTTTTTTTTGCCTTAAACAATGTCTGACTATCTATTGGAAAGCGTTTACGATTGTGTTAAGCTTTTTATTTGAAACGTGAATAAATCAGGTGCTTGAAAGACACCTTATGGGAGTTTTTTTAGTGAGTAATCAGCAGATTTTATTTTATCCAGGTGATAATGGTTCAAAGGCTTACCGTATTCCATCGTTGATTTATACAAACGAAAACATACTAATTGCAGCAAATGATGCGCGACTGGTCAATCAAAATGACAATCCGAATCAAATCAATAACGTCATTCGTCGTAGCTATGATAACGGATTAACGTGGACAAATAGTCAAACAACCGTTGCTTATCTTGGCGATGAAGGTGAAGATGGACCAGCTGCGATGGATATTTCCTTGTTACACGATCAAGTAACCGATACGGTTTGGGGTGTGTTTAATCATACGCCAGGTGGTGTCGGATGGTATTTGAGCCAGACAGGCACGGGTTATATTGATGGCGATAAAAAATTAATCGATGGGAATCAAAAGGTGTATCGCTTATTGAGCGATGAGCAAGTTCAAACTCAGACTGGTGAAACGACGGCCTATCGAGTGGATAAATCTGGTTATGTTTATTTAAACGAACAACGTTTAGCGACGATTTACACTAAATTTGATACTGCTAAAAAGACATAACTTTTTGAAGTACAACTAGTTTTTTACAATTAGTCCATAGTCAATATGGCGAGGAAAAATGGATTACTGAAAAAGTCATCGAACCAGGTGCATTTGTGTATTCTTGTATGACACAATTAAACGATGGTCGAATTGGCATACTATACGAGACCGAAAGTGATCAGCCAGGATTGTTACAATCAACATTTGTAACGATTCGATTTGATGAATTACAATAAGTAAGCACCTTATGGCAAATGACGTCATAAGGTGCTTAAATGTTTTATGAGTTACTCAAATAAGTCGCTTCTTTTTTACAGGAATTTGCATGCGAATAAACATTGAACGATTCACGTCAGAGGTTTTACTGTTTTCGTAAAGCACTTCGCAAATGTAATCACCGATAACTTGATAACCTTGTTCAGCCAATGTCTTTTTGAAAAGGGGCAATTGTTTAATTTCTTCTTCGAAAGAGTGACAATAAAAAGTCGCATAAGTTCCTTTTTTTAATTTTTTTGTTTGGGGCGTTTTTTTATCTGAGAAAATAAAGAATTCGTGTGACTGAAAGGTCTCATTTGTAAATGATTGAAGAGACATCAGCGACCCTACCCGATTAAATTTGAGTGCTTGGTTTCGTTGTGACTTGAATTCGCGCAAGGAAAACTCGTATTCTTCATCCGTCATTTGATAAATATTTTTTGTAGAAGCATGCGGTAAGACCCAACGATTTGGAAAATCAACAAGCTCTATTTCGCGACAATCCTTTTTTTCTTGATACAGTAGCGCACCTTCTTGAAAACTTCGAATATCCTGTAATTGCTGCCGAATGCTGTTTAATTCATTTTCTAGTTCAGACTTCTTATTTTCAATTAATTGATTTAACATTGTTGGATTTTTCGTATCATTCATCATTTGTTTAATTTCGGCCAATGAAAAATCCAACTGTTGGAAAAATTGAATGTTATCAATCACGGCTGATTGTTTAATGTGATAGTAGCGATAATTGGTTATTGGATCGACTTCGATTGGGTGCATTAAATTAATTTTTTCATAGTGACGTAAAGCTTGAATTGAAATTTGATTGTACTGGGCGAAATCACCAATTTTCATTTTTGAAAACAATTTCAAAACACTCCCTTGACTCTATAGTTACTATAGATATTATACTATGAATGTGAAAATAAATTCAAATGAAAGCGGAGGAATTAAAAATGTTTAACGAGAAAGTACGTGTAGTGCAATATGGCTGTGGTAAGATGTCAAAATCAATTATCAAGTATTTAGTTAGTCACGGAGCAGAAATTGTCGGCGCAATTGATAGTAATCCAGCAGTAGTCGGACAAGATATTGGTACGTTTGCCGAATTAGGGTATCAAACAGGTGTTAAAATTTCAGACAATGCCCAAGAGGTATTTGATCATTGCGATGCAGACGTAGCAATCGTTACCGTTTTTAGTTACATGCCGGAAATGGAAAAAATATTTGAAACATGTTTGACGAATAAAGTGAATGTTATCACAACTTGTGAAGAAGCGATTTATTCATGGAATACGTCACCAACTGTTTCGAATCGTTTGGATCGATTAGCCAAAGATAATGGAGTAACAATCACTGGAAGTGGCATGCAAGATATTTATTGGATTAATATGCCAACCTTAATGATGGCGGGGATGAATCAGATTACAAAAATTAAAGGTGCCGTGAGTTATAATGTCGAAGATTATGGCTTGGCGTTGGCTGAAGCGCATGGCGCAGGATATGATTTGGCTAAATTTGAAAAAGAAATTGCCCAAGCTGAAAGTTTCCCTTCTTATATGTGGAATGCGGCAGAAGGAATTTGTGCCAAAATGAATTGGACGATTCAGTCGATTAGTCAAAAGAGCGTACCATTTGTTTTAGAAGAAGATGTTTACTCCGAAACACTTGGTCGGACTATCCCAGCAGGTGAGGCAATTGGTATGTCTGCGGTAACGACGATTCAAACACACCAAGGAATTGAGTTGGAAGTTGAATGTATTGGAAAAGTTTATCGTGAAACAGATGGCGATATGTGCGACTGGGAAATTACGGGAGAACCAAATATGGTCTTTTCACTAGAGAAACCAGATACTGTTGCTCACACATGTGCAACAATTGTGAATCGCATTCCATCACTCCTACATGCACCAACCGGCTTAATTACGGCTGATAAATTAGAAGAACCCAATTACTTAACGTATCCAATGCATCTATATGTTTAAATAATCATTCGTATAAACAAGGCGGAATCAAAAAATTAAATAACCAAGTTCCATGAAATCTGTTTGATAAAACACTGATTTCATGGGATTTTTATTTTTATAGATCGTTACGTAAAAGGTACTTTTGGACCAGTCGTATTTTTTTCTAAAAAAATTTAAAATCACTCGGTTGTCACAAGGCAAAAAAGTGAAGTTGATGTATGATTAAGACAAGGCATACTCGAGCAAAAAAGGGGTTGAAACAGATGAAGAAAGAAGCTTTTTATAGTCAAATGCCAGATGGCACTGAGATTTATTATGAAAAAAGTGGCGTTGGTGAACCGCTTTTCCTTTTGCATGGCAATGGCGATAGCGGGGGGTATTTTTCTCATCAAGTCCCCTTATTTGAAAAATATTTTACCGTGTATGTGATTGATAGTCGTGCACATGGAAAATCGAATAATACTCAACCGTATTTAGATTTTCCTTTGATGGCAGATGATTTAGTTCAGCTCATTGCACAAGAATCATTGAGCGATGTGACGATTTTAGGTTTTAGTGACGGAGCAAATTTGGCGCTTGTTTTTAGTGTCTTGTATCCTCAAAAAGTCCGCGCATTGGTTTTAAATTCTGGGAATATTTTTGTTTCAGGAGTGAAATTTTGGGCTAATTGGTGGAGCTATGCTCAGTTGATTTGGTTTTGGTTGGGTCATTTTTTTATTCCTAAATATCAGCAAAAATTATCGATGATTCGACTCATGCTACACGATAGCGGTGTTTCCGAAAGTCAGTTACATCAAATCGCTTGTCCAACGCTAATTATTGTCGGTTATCGTGATTTGGTCACATTGCGTCATTCAAAATTTTTAGCTCGATCAATCCCACAGGCATCCTTTGTTCGGATGAAGGGCGAAAATCATTTTTATGCAAGAAGAAATCCAGACAGTTTTAATCAAGAAGTTTTAGCATTTTTGAATTCGGTTGGTGAGGTGGAGAAATGAAAAAAGTGATGGCATTTTTTAAAAAGTATTTTGGTTATTTGAAATTTCTATTGTTCCTGTCAATTATTGTAATCGTTGTTCGTGAATTATTGTTACTCAACAAAAGTTTGTCCTATGAGGCATTATTATCAATCTTTAGCCAGATTGCGCCGTGGAAAACGCTCGTGATGTTGCTTGTTGGTGGAATAGCTGTGATTCCGATGATTGGTTACGATTGGATTTTGAATAAGAATTTAGATCAAAAACTCTCGAAAAAATACTTGTTTGAAACGAGTTGGATGATTAATACAATCAATAACGTGGCTGGTTTTGGTGGTGTTGTCAGTATTGGTTTACGCTCGCAAATATATGGGAAAAATAAAGAAACAAAAGTTTTAGCGGCCTCGTTATCGAAAATCTTTTTATTTATGATGTCCGGTCTATCGATTTATAGTTTTTTTGCGCTAATTGTCGGTTTTTTCGCAGATGTTTTGACCACTGATCACCATTGGATTTGGTTGTTAGGGGGAAGTTTGTATGTCCCGGTCGTACTTTTGATTCATTCTATTTGGAATCAAAAAAAAGAGCAAACCGTTAACAGTAAAGAGGCACTTTCGTTGATTATGATTTCCTTTTTGGAATGGACGGGAGTCATTGTAACTTTTTTTGTAGTCGGTCAATTAATGGGATTGAATCAGCACATGGCTAGTATTTTTCCACTATTTGTGGCGGCCAGTGTGATAGGTGTCCTCTCGATGATTCCAGGTTCATTAGGGAGTTTTGATTTAGTGATGCTCGTTGGCTTAACGCGCCTGGGACTGTCCAATGAACTAGCAACTAGCTGGCTATTACTCTATCGATTTTTTTATTATATTGTGCCCTTTTTAATTAGCTTACCCGTTTTTGTGCATACGTCAGCCAATCAAATCAACATGCGCTATGAAGGGGTTCCTAAACAATTGTTCTTTCAAGTCCTTCAGAAATTGACGGTCATTAGCTATTACGTTTTTGGTATTTTGTTAATGATGTCGAATGTCTTTCCGAAATGGTTTGACCAATACATTTGGCTGCAGCAATTTCATTTGCCAACAGCTCATTTGTTTTCGCAAATTCCCAATATTATCATTGGTAGTTTTTTCTTAATTGTCGGTCGAGGGTTAGCAGCGAAAGTTAAAAGGAGTTTACTCCCAGCCTATGTGTTACTCGTAGGAACAAGTATTTACTGTTTCCTACTCGGATATGGCGTACTGTTACAAATTTATTTGTTGGTTCTTTTCTTACTAACATTCTTCACTCGCAAAGAATTGTTCCGTAAACAATTCGTGTACGCTTGGGAATGGTTAACAATTGACGGCTTGATTTTAGCTATTTTTTCAATTAGTTACATTGTTCTTGGCGTTGAAAATCGACAAGGGCTACCAAAATCCTTTCATTTTCGAGCCTTACACTTAGTGAATGTTTCGATTGGTGAAATTTGGCTTTATAGTTTGTTAATCATCCTTTCGATTATTTTATGTAGTGCACTTTTAATCCGTTATTTACAAGGAACAAAAGAACTACTAGGAGAAGCGTTCAATGAAGCGCTTGTCCAAAACATTCTCCGGAACTATGGCGGTAATTTAACGAGCCAACTTGTTTTCTTAAAAGATAAACGAATTTTTGTTTATCAAAACGCCGACGAACCAACCGTCTTTTTCCAGTTTGCGATTTATAATAATAAATGTATCGTGATGGGGGATCCTTCAGGAAAAAAAGAGGATTTCCCGGAAGCTATTACAGCGATTATTGAAGCAGGCGATGTTTTAGGTTACACACCAGTTTTCTATGAAGTTAGCGAAGAGTTTGTTTTCTTACTGCATGAATATGGCTATGAATTTTTCAAAATGGGGGAAGAGGCGCGTGTTTATTTACCTGATTTTACATTATCAGGTAAAAAAATGAAGGGCAACCGAGCGTTAATTAATAAATTGATAAAATCGGGTTATCAATTCGAAGTTTTGCAGCCACCATTTAGTCCAGAAATGATGGCGGAGATCAAAGTAATTTCTGATGCATGGCTAGGTAGTCGTAAAGAAAAAGGCTTTTCGTTAGGTTTCTTTTCAGAGGAATATTTGCAACGAGCAGAGCTAGCCATTGTTCGTGATGAAAATCAGGCTATCGTGGCTTTTTCCAATATTATGCCGACGTATGACAAGGAAGTTATCACAATTGATCTAATGCGACACCACCCACAAAAGGCGCCTTCAGGCAGTATGGACTTTTTATTTATTCACTTATTTGAATGGAGCCAAGCACAAGGAATCGATTATTTTAGTTTAGGGATGGCACCTTTATCAAATGTTGGTGTTACGCAAAAAAGTTTCATTCAAGAAAAAATTGCTCATTTGGTTTATCAATTTGGTTCGCGTTTTTATTCTTTCCAAGGATTACGAAAATACAAAGCCAAGTATGCAACGAAATGGGTTCCAAGTTACTTGCTTTACCACCGAGATAACTGGATTTTATACGTGATGATTGCGTTGTTAATTGTCGATGATGAGTCGAAAAGGGAGTAGTTAAAACGGATTGCTAAGTGTTATCACAGCAATCCGTTTTTTTGTCGGAAAGCGTAGCGTAAAAATGATGTTTTCAAAGAGATTCATCGCCTCTCACAGCAGAGCGCTTCTTTTATCTCCTTTTTTTTGCTAAAATGGTTAGTAGAAGAATATTTCACTATTAGAATGAAAAGAGTCGAAGAGAATGATTCAAGGAATTGGAATAGATGCGGTGGAATTACCACGCATGAAAAAAATAATCGAAGAAAAACCGCGCTTTATTACCCGCGTGTTGACGAAGAATGAAAAATCTTTATTTGATGCCTTGCCAACTAAGCGACAAGTTGAATTTTTGGCGGGTCGTTTTGCCTGTAAAGAAGCTTTTTCAAAAGCTTGGGGCACAGGTATCGGACAAGTTACTTTTCAAGATATTGAAATATTAGTCAATGAAAAAGGTGCACCAGTGGTCACAAAATCACCTTATGACGAGGGAAGTGTATTTGTGAGCATTACCCATACCGATGCTTTTGCTTTTGCACAAATTATTTTAGAAAAAAAGGAGGCGAATTAAGATGGTCGTATCTTATCACCGTCCCACACGAGTTGTTGTCGATTTGGCAGCCATTAAAAAAAATGTTCAACAAGAAATTGTCCATCAAAAAGGTGCACGTGATGTTTTTGCCGTTGTGAAAGCCAATGGTTATGGTCACGGAGCGGTTCCGGTCGCTAAAGCGGCTTTAGCCGGTGGTGCTGCTGGTTTTTGTGTGGCAACTCTTGATGAAGGCATTGCGTTGCGTGAAAATGGTTTAACCGAACCGATTTTAGTTTTAGGAATTGTCGAGGTCGATTGGTTGCCACTCGTATTACAATATCATTTAGCGATTCCCGTTGCGACTTTATCATGGATAGCGGCGGCAAAAACGTTTTATTTGGAAAATCAATTAACAGGTGAGATTGCGCTGCATTTGACTGTCGATACAGGGATGGGACGGATTGGTTTTCAAACAGCTGAGGAAGTTTTATGTGCTGTTGATCAAATTGATGGCTTCAGTGGTTTTTTATTGGAAGGAATTTTTACGCATTTTGCGACGGCCGATGAGTTGGATGAGACTTATTTTGAAAAACAAAACCAACGTTTCGTGCAAGTTGTGGAGCAATTGCCTTACCGCCCGCGCTACGTTCATGGCAGTAACAGTGCGACGGCTTTATGGCATCAAGATCCTGGTAATTTAGTCCGCTTAGGGATTGCGATGTATGGTCAAAATCCGTCTGGTGGCGTTCTGACGGAAACGTATCCCCTACAAGCTGCGATGGCATTGGAATCCGCGCTCGTTCAAGTGAAAGAAGTTCCAGCAGGTGAGGGGATTGGTTACGGTAAAACATACGAGACAACAAATAGTGAATGGATTGCGACGGTGCCAATTGGTTATGCCGATGGTTTCGTACGCGGGATGCAAGGTTTTAAGGTTTTAGTTGAAGGACATTATTGTGAAATTGTCGGTCGGGTCTGTATGGATCAATTGATGATTCGCTTACCAAAAGCTTTTCCAGTTGGAACCAAGGTAACTTTGATTGGTAAGAACCAAGAGGAAGAAATTACCATGCAAGAAGTAGCCGATTACTTAGGTACGATTCATTATGAAGTGATTTGTCTACTCTCTGATCGAATTCCAAGAGTCTATTTGAATAGCGAGGGAATTCTTTAATGAAACGTGGAGATATTTTCTTTGCCGATTTATCCCCGGTTCAAGGTTCGGAACAAGGCGGGGTTCGGCCGGTTGTTTTAGTGCAAAATGATTTAGGAAATCGCTACGGTTCAACGTTGATTGTCGCAGCGATTACCACTCAAAAAAGTAAAGCTAATTTACCGACCCATGTTGCATTACCCAAAGAATTGAGCGGTTTAAAACGTGATTCATTAATTTTAGTTGAGCAGTTACGCACAATTGATAAGTGCCGTGTGAAAGAAAAAGTTTGCCGTTTATCAGAAAATAAAATGTTAGAAATTGATCGGGCATTATGTATTAGCTTGAGTTTAACGGATAGGAAGAAGGAGAAGTAATGGGAAAATATGTTATTTTACTAACGGTTATTCTCTTTCTTTTTTTTGTAATCAAAAAAGTAAAAAGTTTTTTCAAACAAATGAAATTAGAAAACATCGGTTATTGTTTAGTCGTTGATAAATTTGAAAAAGACGGGAAAGCAATGGTCGTTTTTCAACAAAGTGAGAACGAATGGACACTCTTTTGTCCATATAAAATATATTTGGAAACACCGTTACTGACAAGAGGGATTTTGACATTAAAAGATGGCGCCTTTTACTCGTTTGAAAGTTAGGAGGAATAGATGAAAATGAAAATTGGTTTTTATGGTTCAGGGAATATGGCGCAAAGTATTATTCAAGGGTTGTTAGAAAAAGAAATTTATCCCAAAGAAGCGATTGTTGTTTACAATCGTCGTTACGCACCAACGCTACAAAAAACAGTTGAGACTTATGGTGTAACACCATTATTAGATCAAAAAGAGTTTTTTGAATCGGTTGATACAATTATTTTGGCAGTTAAGCCACAAGTTTTAAGGACCTTATACACTGATTTACAACCATTATTGAGGCCGAATCATTGTCTAGTTTCATTAGCAGCTGGAATTACTTTAACAGAATTGGAAACAAAACTGGGAGAGCAGGCGTATATTAGAGCGATGCCGAATACACCATTAGCGGTCTTAGAAGGTTCGATTGCATTGGCGCGTAATCAGCAAGTGAGTGACGAGCAGTTTACAGCGATTCTAGACTTATTCAATCAAATTGGAGTTGCCAAAGAGTTGCCAGAATCGTTATTTGATGCTTTTATCGGTGTCAGTGGCTCCGCGCCAGCTTATGTTTATTTATTTATTGAAGCGTTAGCTGATGGTGCCGTTTTAGAAGGGATGCCACGTCAAATGGCTTATGAATTTGCGGCACAGACCGTTTTAGGCAGTGCAAAAATGGTGCTTGAAACGAAAGAACATCCCGGTGTTTTGAAAGACAACGTTTGTTCGCCAGGTGGAACAACGATTGAAGCAGTGAAAGTTTTAGAAGATAATCATTTTCGTAGTACGGTCATACAAGCAGTACAAGCGGCTGCTCAAAAAAGTCGTAAAATGAATGAGGGTTAATGATCGGAACAAAATAAACGAGACAAAGAAGGGATAAACAATTGTTTACCAAAGTTCGTCATAAAATTGAGAGGTCGTTAGAAGGTGAAGAAATTTCTCGTGGTGAGATTTTATCGATTCTCTTACCGGTTATTATTGATCAGTTTTTCTTAATTAGTTTTAATTTTATTAACACCGCAATGATTAGTTCTTCTGGTTCAGCCGCGATTAGTGCGGTGAACATGGTTGGGAGTATTAATATCTTTTTAGTTCAAGTTTTTGTAGCGATTGGACTAGGAGGAACGGTACTCATATCCAGAGCTTACGGCAAAGGCGATGCGCGTGGACTGGGTTCACTGAGTGCTAGTGTCATTCATGCCACATTAATTGTCGGGACGTTATTGATGTTGGTATTCTTGTTACTCCATCAAGTTGTTTTAAATTTGTTATTTGGAACAGCCGATCCAATCGTCATGTCGAATGCCAAAATCTATTTTATCGGTATTTTATTGAGTTATCCGGCACATGCGATTATTGAAGGCGTCAATGGGAGTTTACGTGGTCTAGGTTTTACGCGTAATTCACTCAAAAATTCACTATTTATGAATAGTGTCTATTTAATTTCAAATATCTTTTTGGTGTTGATTTTTGATTTAGGTATTATGGGTTTAATTATTTCATTGTTAATTTCCCGTTTTTTAGGGGCTATTTTTGCTAGCTACTCAATGTATCAATACCGGATGAATTTCCGGTTGCGAAAAAACGATTTACAGAGATTTGATATCACTATGGTGGGCTTTATTTTACGAACGTCATTGCCCTTTGCCGCAGAATCACTCTTTTTTAACGGTGGAAAAATCATTATGCAAATGATGATTGTCAGTTTTGGAACGGCGCATATTGCTGCCAATGCAATCGCTGGTTCGTGGGTCCAATTGGCTGAAATCATTCCAAGTGCGTTAGCGACGTCGCTTGTTCCGATTGTCGGCCAATCAGTCGGTCGAGGGAATTTGAATGACGTCCGTAAGTTAACGAAATCCTTTGTTCGTTTAGGTATTATTGCAATCGTAGCGGTTGATACAATCATGTTGCCACTCTTTCCCTTAGCGATGAAACTTTTCAATCCAGAACCGGAGATGATTCCAATTATTTTCAAAATGTATCTGGTGGCTTTCGTGATGCATGGTGTTGCTTGGTGTTATAGCTTTGTCTTACCGTCAGCTTTACGTGCCCTAGGGGACGGCAAGTTTACGACGACAGTCTCCTTATTTTCAATGTGGATTTTTAGAATTGGGGCGGGCTATTTAATTGGTGTCTATCTTGGTTATGGTTTAGTTGGAATTTTCGTAGTGATGACGATTGAATGGGCCATTCGAGGAGCGATTTTCTACCGACGCTTTACAAGTAATAAATGGATGAACCATCTAGAACTAAAATAAAAAAAACAAGAGAAGGATTCGTTTTGGCGAATCCTCCTCTTGTTTTTATTTTATAGGGGAAACGATGTAACGATTGCTAGCATAAGGTTCGATTGTAACGGCCTGTTGATAAAAATCTTGTAACGTCTCGGTTGAGAGTAAGTCTTCACGTAGTCCTTGAGCATAAATCTCCCCCGCCCTTAATAAACAAACATGGGAGATGAAAGGTAATATTTCTTCGGTGTGATGAGTGACGAATAAAATCGTCGGCGCTTGTGGTAGAAAAGACAAGTGTGCAATCTGTTGCAAGAGGCGCTCGCGGGCGAATAAATCTAGTCCCGTACAAGGTTCGTCTAAAATAAGCAATTCCGGTTCAGCCATTAAGCCACGAGCAATTAGGACAATTTGGCGTTCCCCTTGAGAAAGTTGCCCATAGGTTTTGCCAATCAGACTGGCAGCCTCCAAGTGTTCTAAAAGATTCTTCGCGTGCATTAGATCCTCAGGTTCATATTTTTGATAAATGCCAATGCTCGCAAATTTACCGGAAAGGACAATCTGTTCAGTAAATTCATTCGCACGTAAACGAACTTGAAGGGCGGAACTAATCCAACCGATTCGCTTACTTAATTCAGGGAGTGATGTTTGTCCAAAGACTTCTCCAAGAACCGTCACTTTGCCACTAGAGGGCCATAAATTACCGGTAATGATTTGTAAAAGTAAGGTTTTTCCTGCACCATTTAATCCTAGTAATGCCCAGTTCTCACCTTGCTCGACTTGCCATTGAATCTGATTTAATAAAAACTTATGATTTCGGATTAATTGTACATTTTCTAATGAAATAATTGGCATACGGTCACTTCCTTTATTTTTCTCTTTGTTATTTTATCTTCATTTTAGCGCTACGAACGCGATAGGATTAACGAGCGAACGCTAGCCTTAAAATTATCTTACTCGATAATTTCAAAAAGTAAAAATATTATGATGTTTTTCTGAGTCATTTTATTCCGATAAAACGATGGAATTTCAAGGGATGACGCTTGAAAATAAAAATGAAAAGGAGTAGTATCTGATGTTGGAAATAGTGATATATGAAAGGTTATTAAAGTGTAGGTGAACATCAATGAAAAAAATAAAAAAGATTTTCCAGTTGTATAAAATCGATTGGAAACGAATCGGAAAAAATCCAGTTGCGTTATTTTTAGTCATCGCTTTAATGATTTTACCATCGCTATATGCTTGGTTTAATATTAAAGCGCTCTGGGATCCATATGGCAATACGAAAGATTTACCGATCGCTGTTTACAGTGCGGACGAGGGAGCAAAATTAAAAGAGACCCAAATTCATATTGGTGAGGAAGTCATTGAGAATTTACGAAAAAATGACCAGTTAGGCTGGCGTTTTGTTTCTTCAAAAGAGCAAGTGACAAAGGGCGTGCAGTCTGGTAAGTATTATGCGGGGATTTATTTACCCCCGGAATTCTCGGAAGATTTATTAAGTTTTATCAAAGGAGATATTAAAAAACCAGCGATTAATTATTACTTCAACGGGAAAATTAATGCAATTGCCCCCAAAATTACCGAAAAAGGGGCGACAAGTGTCCAAGAAGAAATTAGTCGCCAGTTTATCGAGACGACGAGTGGTACGTTACTAGAGGTTTTTAACGCAATTGGTTATACGTTGGAAGACAATTTGGTTTCAATTAATAAAGTTAAAAATTTAATTTTAACAACCAACGATAATCTAGCTAAGATAGATGGTTATACGCAAGAAGTGGTTCATTTACAAAAAGCGATGCCAAGTTTGAAAAAAAAATTGGAAAAAGCCAATCAAATGGTCGATTATTTGCCAGAGGTTGATGCCTTAACGACAAAAATTATTGCATTAAATGACAAATTTCCGAGTATTCAAAAAGAAGCGGGAATTATTTTAACCTTACAAGATAAAATTCCTGAAATAAAACAAGCCAGTCAACAAGTTGCGATGATTGATGAAGATTTTTCAAAAATAGCTCAGACGATCACTGAAGGTGTGACTGAAGGGAAAGAGGCACTTGAAATTGTTCAGCAAGTCCAAGATTTATTACCAATGGTACAACAATTTGGTCAAGACTCAAGTAATTTTGTAGCAAAAACACAAGAAGCCGCAACAAAACTACAACAAGCGCTACCGCAAATTCAAAAAATTGTCGCTTTTAACTTTGAAGCACTAGGTAGTGTCTCAGCCCGTATTAATAGTATCGCGCAAGACTTACAAGCTTATCTGTCACAACCAGAAACGGGACTAACGCCCGAAGAAAAAGCAGCGATTTTACAGATTTTGCAAGTAGCCAATACGACAATTGATGAACAATTGCGTTTAATTGATGGCTTAAGCCAATGGTTAACTCAAATCAATCAAGAACAAAAGTTTGATACGGTCATTGCACAATTAGCCGATGTGAGACGACGACTACAAGATTTACAACAACTAAATCAGTTCTTAATTACAAACAGTGACGCGATTTCAAAAGAAAGTCTTTTAGCACACGTCAATAAGATTGAAGCTGTTTCAGGTACGATTAATCAAATCATTGCTAGTATCGACGTGGCAAATATTACAGAGATGATTAATCGGACGTTAAGTGAAGAAGTCTTGCCGGCATTAGCTAATGTCCAACAATTATTGGATAAAGGCAGTCAAATTGATTTAACGAAATTACTAAACGCCACACAAACAACCATTACGAATGCCGTGTCACTTTTAGAAAAATATGAAAAAGAACTGCCAGCAATTGGGGAAGAAATTCATGATGCCAACCAAATGCTAAGTACCCACCTTGATACGATCGTTAATGGTATTAATCGTGGGGCAGATTTATACAAAAATGATTTACCAGTACTAGGTGAAAAATTACAGATCGCCGCCGATTTTAGTCAAAATGAGTGGCCTGTTATCAAAAAAGAAATGACGAGTACCTTAACGATGGTCAATCAAAAAATGCCTAGCGTTGAAGCGGCCTTAAATGAGGGTGTCCGCTTAATTAATGAAGATTGGCCAACGATTCAAAAAGGCATTCAAAAAGCGGCAAAAGCCATTGAGAAGGGCGAATCAATGGTTGATTTAGGTGACATCATTCAATTACTCAAAGCGGATGCCTTATCAGAGAGTGATTTCATGGCAAATCCCGTCGAATTAAAAACCAAAGAATACTATCCAATTGGCAATAACGGTTCGGCAAGCACACCGTTTTATACAACCCTTTGTCTGTGGGTCGGTGCATTACTTCTTTCTAGTTTAGCAGCGACAGCATTTCACCTAGATGAAGAAGAGAAAGCCAAATACACGAAAAGAGAAACTTTTGTGGCGCGGATGTTAACCTTCTTAACCATTGCGATTCCACAAGCATTAATTGTAACACTTGGAAATCTCTGGGCTTTAGGTGTCGCTGTAGCCAATCCATTGGCGAGTGTCCTATTTGCGGTCTTAATTGCTCTGACCTTTATGATGATGATTTATGTTTTTGTCGGACTTTTTGGCAATATTGGTAAAGGAATTGGGATTGTTATTCTAGTCTTATCCATTTCAGGTGGGGGTGGGAATTATCCAATTCAAGTTTCAGGACCTTTCTTCCAATGGATTAATCCGTTCTTACCCTTTACTTATGGCGTGAATCTTTTACGAGAAGCCGCTGGTGGCATTTATTGGCCAAATGCCTGGATCGATATAGCCGTATTAATCAGTCTCTTAATTGTTTTTGCTATCGTGGGCACGTGGGCCTTTCCAAAAGTTGAACCATTAACTGAAAAAATTGAAAAACGCGCTAGAGAAAGTCACTTCTTCCATTAAGATCAAGCGAAGTTCATGATTTAGACGATGCTCAACATAAAAAAATACAAAGAAAACGAGCAATGACCGTAAAGTCACGCTCGTTTTCTTTGTATTTTAATTTTTCTTTTTACTTGTTGGATCAAGTTTTCGTTCGATAATTCCTAAAAACCAATCGGTAAAAATTGACATCGCAGCTGTCGGTAGAGCACCGGCTAAAATAATCGCCGCACCATCTGTCGCGTTCGTTCCACGGACAATGATATCTCCTAGACCGCCTGCGCCAACGAAAGTCCCAATAGCGGTAATTCCGATTGCTAGAACAAGGGCATTACGGACACCGGCCATAATAACTGAAATCGATAAAGGAATCTCAACTAAGTAGAGTCGTTGCCAAGGGGTCATGCCCATTCCTTTACCGACATCTAAAATACCGGCATCGACTTGACGCATACCAGTGTAAGTATTTTTGACAATTGGTAGAAGTGAATAAAGAAAGACCGTCACGATTACAACGTTAACACCGAGTCCTAGACCAAGCATTAAAATCGAAACCATCGCTAGTGCTGGAATGGTTTGAATTAAATTCGCAATCCGCATCACCCAATCCGCAAGTTTTACACGGCGGGAAATAAAGATCCCTAGAGGAATACCGACGATAGCAGCAAACAAGACACCATAGAAAGAGATTAAGAAATGACGGAGAAACTGCGTAAAGACGTAGCCGCCGTTTTCGTTGAAATAAAGTAGAAACTGTTGAAATAAATTTAAGTCTGCCATTTTATTTCCCTCCTTCTTCGAAATAATTATGTTCTTCTAAAAAATCTTTAGCAACAACTGAAGGTTCAATTAAATCATTATCGGATATGAAGTTGAGTTTTTGCATCGTTTGAGTATCGATTTGACCAGCTAATTTATTTAAAATCGAGTCAATTTCTGGTACTTCATCAAGCAGCTCTTGCGAGACAACGGGTGAAGCATCATATGGCGGGAAGAAATTCATATCATCTTCCAACATCACTAAATCGTAACTGGCAATCCGTCCATCGGTTGAATAACCTAAAACGACGTCCATTTGATTGGCAGCAACGGCATTGTAAACGAGTCCGATTTGCATCGGTAAAATGGATGCAAAACTAAAGCCGTATGTTTCGACAAATCCAGGATAACCATCACCTTCACGTGCCATCCAAGCACGGTCGGCACCAACGACTAATTGGTCGGCCACATCGGCTAAATCACTGACGGTTCTTAAGTCATATTTTTCAGCGGTATCTTGACGAACTAAAAAGACATAAGTGTTGGCAAATCCATAAGAAGGATACCAAACTTGATTGTATTTTTTCTTAAATTCGCGTTTAACCACATCAAATGCTTCTTTTGGATCAATTATTGGTTCTAACTGTAACGTTGAAGCAATATCTGTTCCTGTATAGCGAGCCGCAGAGATTTGGGCATCACCATTCAGCATCGCTTGATGATTAATATTTGTTGTTCCTAAGTTGTTAATAATCGTTGTGTTTTTATCAGTGTAGTGTTCAACCATTTCAGCCACAATACTACCTAAAATTTGTGCTTCGGTTGTAATTCCCCCGGTAATTGCAATCGTGTTAGGATCACTACTCGTTTTTAAACCTGGTAATGAGCAAGCGGATAAGACCAAGGTCATTACGAAGAATACAACGAGTTGTTTAGTTTTCTTCATTATTCCGCCTCCTTTTTTAAGATTGAAGAGGTTAACTTATCTTCTACTTTTCCTAATAAATAATCCGTTCCTAGCGCTAAAATAGTCACCGGAATTGTCCCAGCGAAGATTAAACTTGGCTGATAATTATCTAAACCACTAAAAATCAGCACACCAAGTCCACCAGCTCCAATATAGGAAGCTAAACTGGCCCAAGCAATCACATAAACCGCTGCTAAGCGTAGGCCTGCCATAATTGTGGGTAGTGCTAAAGGAATTTCAACTTGATAAATGGACTGGGCGGGCGTCATTCCCATCCCTTTTGCCGCGTCTAAGTAATTGACATCGACATTTTTTAAACCAATATATGTATTTCTTAAAATCGGTAAGAGAGAATAAATAAAGAGGGCGATGATTGCTGGTAAACGTCCCACACCTAGAAAAGGGATCATTAACGTAAGTAATGCTAAAGAAGGGATGGTTTGTAGCGCACTGGTAATCCCTAAAACAATATTAGCAATTTTTGGCATACGCGTTAAAAGAATACCTAAAGGAATCGCAACGAGCGCACCAAGTATCAACGCGATAAAGGAAATGTAAATGTGTTCAAGTGTTGTGGTAATGATTTGGCCACCATATTCTTGAAAGAAACTCATGACTTACCCCTCCTTTACTTCATCTGTATTGAAAGACTCAACTGCATCCATCAGGGAATCTTCTTCTCCAAATACGACATCATAAACAATGTCGACTAATGATGCACGGGTAATAATTCCGACGACACGATTATGGTCATCGACAACGGGCACATATTTTAGTCCACGTTTTAAGATACGTTGCAATGTATTACGTAGCAGGGCACTTTGTTTGACAAAGAAAACTTCTGCTTGCAAAATATCGCCAACGCTAGCCGTTAACCCACGATTTTTATTAATTGATTCAATATCAACAAAGCCTTTTAAGACGTCTTGATTGTCGGTAACAAGGAGTGTATCGACTCGTTTTTCACGCATTAAACGTAATGCTTCTTGAATGGATTTTTCGGTTGTAATCGTAATGGCTGTATTTAGCATCACTTCACCAACGGTTGTTTTGTCTGGTCGTGCTTGTAATAGGCGATCTTCACCTAAAAGATCTTCGACAAATGAATTGGCTGGATTTTTTAGAATATTTTCAGGCGTATCAAATTGAACAACCCGGCCTTCACTCATAATTGCAATGCGATTAGCTAATTTTAATGCTTCATCCATATCATGGGTAACGAAGACGATCGTTTTACCTAAACGTTCCTGTAAGTCTTTGACTAAATCTTGCAAAGAATCGCGTGTGATTGGATCCAGCGCACCAAAAGGCTCATCCATTAAAATGATATCTTGGTCAGCTGCTAAAGCACGAACTACACCAATCCGCTGTTGTTGCCCACCAGAAAGCTCACTCGGATAACGATCGAGCATCTCGCGGGGCAATTCAACTAAATCAATCATTTTTTCCGCTGTTTGATCGCGCTTCGCTTGATCGACCTTTAATAATTTTTGTACTAGTGTAATGTTTTCACGGATTGTCATATGAGGCATCAATCCAATACTTTGAATGACGTAACCGATTTTTCGACGTAGCTCGACAGCATTTAATTTTTGGATATCTTGTCCATCAATTAAAATCTTACCTTTACTAGGTTCGGTCATACGGTTAATCATTCGCATAGAAGTTGTTTTCCCACTTCCACTTGTACCGATAAAACAAATAAATTCACCTTGTTCAAAAGATAAATTTATATCTTCTACCGCTATTTTTCCACCACGATATATTTTGGATACATTTTGAAATTCGATCAAAAGAACCACCTCTTATCTTTCCTATTTTTTTGCGAATATATATATAATTGTGCCAAAAAAAAGACCTGTTGACAAATCTAAAGCCTAATTAAGGGAGAAAAAAGAGCGATAAACCAACAAAATGAATGCTTTTTAAGAAAAAATTATCAAGCGCTATCCCTTGTGAGCGTAAGAAGTAAGAAAGTTTTCAGAAAAAAATAAATTAGAATTTGATTAGAATTTTCGTTTTTTACGAAAAAAGGGCAAAAACACTTAAGAAAATCACAAAGAATTCGTCGATAGTTTTCTAATTGTTGAAAGAATGTTAGAATATGCTAGAGTATTTGACAGCAAAGAAAAGAGTGAGAGAATGTTAACAACAGAAGATTTTGATTTTGACTTGCCGGAAGCTTTAATAGCTCAAACACCGTTAAAGGATCGGACAAGTTCTCGTTTATTAACCTTAAATGCCACAACAGGTGAAATGGACGACAAGCATTTTTATAATATTTTAGATGAATTAAATGCTGGAGACGCGCTAGTCATGAACGATACAAGAGTTTTGCCCGCACGCTTATACGGAGAAAAACCATCAACAGGTGGTCACCTAGAAGTCTTGCTTTTAACGAATATTGAAGGTGACACATGGGAAACATTAATCAAACCAGCGAAACGCGCCAAAGTTGGGACAGAGATTTCTTTTGGTGACGGTCGCCTAAAAGCTATCGTTGAAAAAGAATTGGAGCACGGTGGACGAATTGTTCGCTTTGAATATGAAGGAATCTTTTTGGAAAACTTAGAATCATTAGGTGAGATGCCTTTACCACCATACATTAAAGAGCGTCTAGAAGATCCAGAACGTTACCAAACCGTTTATGCAAAAGAAAATGGTTCTGCAGCAGCACCAACAGCCGGACTACATTTTACACAAGAACTATTAAATAAAATTCAAGAAAAAGGCGTTCGTCTAGTTTATTTAACATTACATGTGGGCTTAGGAACGTTTCGACCAGTTAGTGTCGATAATATCGCTGAACATGAAATGCATAGCGAGTTTTATCGTCTGAGTGAAGACGCAGCCGCCGCATTAAATGAAGTAAAAGTTGCGGGTGGAAAAATTATTGCAGTTGGAACGACTTCCATTCGTACATTAGAGACAATCGGTTCAAAATTTCAGGGTCAAATTAAAGCCGATAGCGGTTGGACTAGCATCTTTATTACACCAGGTTACGAGTTTAAAGTGGTCGATGCCTTCTCAACGAACTTCCATTTACCAAAATCAACCTTAGTCATGTTAGTCAGTGCTTTTGCAGGACGAGAAAACACATTAGCTGCCTATCATCATGCAATTGAAGAGGGGTATCGTTTCTTTAGCTTCGGAGACGCAATGTTTGTCAAAAAATAACTTAATAAAAAAAGACAGCTGTTCTAAATGTTTCTAGAACAGCTGCTTTTATCTTTCGGAAGGAGTTGTTGGTTTTTATTGCGAGTCATGCAAAGTAACGTTCTCACGGTTTAACAAAAATTTTGTTTACTCTCAAAGGTTCGAAACTAAAATTCTTTTGCAAATCATGTACTATTTTGTTTCAGGTACTTTTTGATTCTTTGTACTTCTTGTGGCCTTATTTTAAAAATGGTATTACTCTGCACGTGGAATACTAGGTGAAGCTTGTAAAACGAACAACTTTTTGTTTGTTACGACTATTCTCTCGGTACTTTATCTATCTTAAATCTTCAATCTAAAATGTTTGGTACTAGAAAACGAAACCAACAACTTTGTTCCTTCCTTACACTCATATAGTAACACGAAATGACAGCGCTTGCAAAAGATACGCTTTTATATATGAAGACAAAAAAAAAGACACCCTAGTAAAAATTAAAATTTTTACTAGGGTGTCTTTTTCCAAGTACTCAAAGCAAATCGCTTTTACGCACTTTTTAAATTGTCGTAAAAGGCTGTTTTGGTTGTTAGGATGTATGGGGTTAGCCATAGGTAGCCAATGCCTAATGTGAAGAGGCAGAGGATGTGCCAACCGATGAAGCTTAGATCGAGTATGAAAAGTTGTCCTTTATGTCCATCCATTAATTGACGGCTTTTAGTGATTGAATCTAAGTATCCTGGGGCAACGCCAGTTTCACGATAGTCATCATAATAAATGAAATATGCTTGAGAATACGCATATCCTTTGATAATCCCTGGAATAACAAAGAGTAAACTCCATAGGAAGGTGAAAATAGAGGTTAATAGATAGATAACTAAAATACCGATACCGTAAGGCGCTTGAAATCCTTTAAATGCATCTTTCAAAGGTTCGATAGTCATTTTTTGACGACGGAAAACGTCAAGAAACGTCCAAGAAATACCAACAGTAAAGAATGTAGAGATTAAACCTCCAACTAAACTAGGTCCCCCTGATCCACCAAAGTTGATATCCGCTGAGGTACTCACATTTGATCCGTCGACAAAAGATTGGATCATGTCAGAATTATTAAAAATAAAATAAGCCGGGACAGCGATTAAAATAAGAAAAATAAGAGCAATAACGATTGTGATAGCTGTCGGAATTAGATTGATTAAGACGGCTTCTTTCCAACGGCCTTGTAACATTTCTTTTGCTTCTGCTTTTAACTCCGCGTTTGTTTTCATGTTGTTCACACCTTTTCTTTTTTATAGATTTGATTTGGATCAAACATTGTAGAAATGACTTCCTAACTAATTGAAGCATAACATCTTTTTTATTATTCTGCATAGGTTATTAGAAAAGCTATAAGAAAGATTAAGTTTTCAAGTGAAATTTTTCTTAGAGTTGCAAAATAACGTGGGAAGATTTATGATGAAGGGTGCAAAATAAATAGTGTATAAATTAGAAAGTAGGGAAATGAATGACGGAACCAGCCATTCGTTATCGATTAATAAAAAAAGAAAAACATACTGGAGCGCGCTTAGGTGAAATTATTACACCGCATGGGACGTTTCCAACACCAATGTTTATGCCAGTTGGAACATTAGCAACTGTAAAAACAATGGCACCAGAAGAATTAAAAGCGATGGGTGCCGGAATTATTTTGAGTAATACCTATCATTTATGGCTTCGACCAGGAGAAGATTTGGTTGAAGAAGCAGGTGGATTACATAAATTTATGAACTGGGATCAACCGATTCTAACGGATTCAGGTGGTTTCCAAGTCTTCTCACTAGCAGATATGCGTAATATCGAAGAAGAAGGCGTTCATTTTAGAAACCATTTAAATGGTTCAAAACTATTCTTATCACCAGAAAAAGCTATTCAAATTCAAAATAAATTAGGTTCAGATATTATGATGAGTTTTGATGAGTGCCCACCTTTTGATGAAAGTTATGACTACGTTAAAAAGTCTGTTGAACGAACTTCTCGTTGGGCAGAGCGTGGCCTAAAAGCTCATGCCAATCCAGATCACCAAGGGCTTTTTGGAATCATCCAAGGTGCCGGATTTGAAGAGTTACGTCGCCAAAGTGCCAAAGATTTAATTAGTATGGACTTCCCAGGGTATTCAATCGGAGGATTATCAGTTGGTGAACCAAAGGAAGAAATGAACCGTGTCTTAGACTTTACAACACCACTGATTCCCGATAACAAACCACGCTACTTAATGGGCGTTGGTGCGCCAGATTCATTAATCGACGGTGTGATTCGTGGTGTCGATATGTTTGACTGTGTCTTACCAACTCGAATTGCCCGTAACGGTACTTGTATGACTTCTCAAGGTCGTTTGGTCGTGAAAAATGCGCAATATGCACGTGACTTTAGACCGATCGATGAAAAATGTGATTGTTATACATGTAAAAACTATACACGCGCTTACGTTCGTCATTTAATCAAAGCCGATGAAACATTTGGTTTGCGTTTAACCTCATACCATAACTTACACTTCCTAATTAACTTGATGAAACAAGTGCGTCAAGCAATTATGGATGATAATTTACTAGAATTCCGTCAACACTTCATGGAAGAATACGGATTTAATAAAGAGAACGCAAGAAATTTCTAGTTTTTTGTGAAAAGACTAGAGAAGCGTTTCCTTTTTTGGTACAGTAAACCTAGATAAAAAATTGAGGTGAAATAAATGTCAGCAATAATTATGATTCTTCCAATCGTAGCTATGTTAATTTTCATGCAACGTTCTCAAAAGAAACAACAAAAAGAACGTCAAGCATTAATGGATAGCATTGTTCCAGGAAGTCGTGTAGTAACAATTGGTGGTTTACATGGCGTCGTGTCTGAAGTAAACAAAGATAAAAATACCATTGTTCTAGACTGCGAAGGAATCTACTTAGAATTCGAACGTACGTCGATCCGTACAGTGAAACCAGCAACAGTAGTTGAAAATGATGATTCAGTGACTGAAGTAGTCGTTGAAGAAGAAAAACCAGCAGAATAATGATTAGAAATCCAGTTAGACTTTTACGTCTAGCTGGATTTTTTTGGCGTATTCAAGTAATTCATCCGCGTAGTCATTCATATGAACGAAGTGAAAAGTTTTGATGACCCGATTGATTGTTTTCCAACCCTCTTGATTTCCTTTTCTTTTAGGGATCGCCTTATTTGGTCGTCCATTATGGAGGAAATGGAAACAAGTAACAAAAAAAACACGTTATTATTTTTTCAGTGATTGCAACGTTACTTCAGCTATTGTCCGGTATTGTCATAGCAAAAATCTTGGAGGTCCCACTTGGAGTCGAACGGTGTTCATTCAAACTTATTTGGTTAATCACTAATATTTTTGTCGTACCATTGGAAGAGGAGTTGGTGTATCGTTATGCGATGATTTTGCCACTTGAAGGAAATAGCCCACCACTATTAATCAGAGCAAAAATAGGACGTCTCAGTTTAATCGTTTTATCAAGTAGTGTTTTCATGTTGGAGCATGTTGCGACGAGTGAAGAGAATTTGATTTTGTTAATTCCTTATTTGGTAATGGGATTGTTGTATGGCTTTGTGTACTATTTAAAAAATAATCTTTGATATAGTGTAGGCGCACTTATTTATTATAACGCGTCCGTCCTAGCGCTATCATTTGTTATGAATTAATTGACCGCTAACAATCAAAAACTCATTATATCTTGTCGACTAGTGAGTTTTTTTGAGTAGAATTGTTAATTTTATCACAATTAAAAAACTTGTTTTTCATGAGGAAAAGGAAATTAGATTAAAAATCTATACATTTTTTATTTTTTTAAAATTAATGGAAAGAACAAATACATCGATAAATACTGTATTATGAGGGTTTTTTTCTGAGGTAATCAAAAATATTGAAAAGTTGTGAAGAAAATCACAGGAAACTATTTACAAACCCAAATAAATTGTGTATGATATGTTTGTGAGATAGATAACAAACGAAAATCAGATTTTCTTAGGAGGATTATCATGAGTAAAACAGTAGATAAGAAAGAAGTTAAAAAAGAAGAAGTGGCAACAATTGATGTTTCTGTGATGATTGATGATTTAGCAGCAAAAGGGAATGTCGCTTTAAAAGAAATGGAAAACTTCGATCAAGCGCAAGTTGACCATATTGTTCATGAAATGGCAATGGCTGCTTTAAATGAGCACATGTCATTAGCGAAATTAGCGGTTGAAGAAACAGGACGTGGAATTTACGAAGATAAAGCAATCAAAAATATGTACGCATCTGAATACATTTGGAACTCTATTAAAGACAACAAAACAGTCGGTGTGATTAATGAAGATGAGCAAAAAGGCTTAATCGAAATTGCTGAACCAGTAGGTGTTGTTTGTGGAGTGACACCAACAACAAATCCAACTTCAACAACAATCTTTAAAGCGATGATAGCTTTGAAAACACGTAATCCAATCATTTTTGCTTTCCATCCAAGCGCTCAAAAGAGTTCAGCACAAGCAGCACGCATTGTCCGTGACGCAGCAGTTGCAGCGGGCGCGCCTGAAAACTGTATTCAATGGATCGAACACCCATCAATTGAAGCAACTCAGGGCTTGATGAATCACCCAGGAATCGCGATTGTTTTAGCAACTGGTGGGGCAGCGATGGTTAAATCAGCTTACTCAACAGGAAAACCAGCATTAGGTGTTGGACCGGGTAACGTACCAGCTTATATCGAAAAAACAGCGAAAATCAAACGTGCCGTTAACGACTTAATTGTTTCAAAAACATTTGATAATGGAATGATTTGTGCGTCAGAACAAGCGATTATTGTTGATAAAGAAATTTACAAATCAGTTAAAGCCGAATTCCAAGCGCATCAAGTTTACTTTGTAAAACCAAATGAATTACAAAAATTAGAAGACGCTGTTATGAATGAAGGTAAATACGCAGTTAACCCATCAATTGTTGGGATGCCAGCTGTTAAAATTGCTGAATTAGCCGGAATTAAAGTACCAGAAGGCACAAAAATGTTAATCGCCGAATTAGAAGGTGTTGGTGCAGATTACCCACTTTCACGTGAAAAATTATCACCTGTTTTAGCAATGATCAAATCAGAAAGCACAGAACATGGGTTAGAGCTATGTGAAGCAATGTTAAACTTAGGTGGTTTAGGACATACTGCCGTTATCCATAGTGAAGATGAAGATTTACAAATTCGCTTTGGCTTACGTATGAAAGCTTGTCGTGTCTTAGTCAATACACCATCAGCTGAAGGCGGAATCGGAAATATCTATAACGAAATGATTCCTTCATTAACATTAGGTTGTGGTTCTTACGGTAAAAACTCTGTATCACGTAACGTATCAGCAGTGAACTTAATTAACGTGAAAACTCTAGCGAAACGGAGAAATAACATGCAATGGTTCAAATTACCTTCTAAAATTTACTTTGAGAAAAATTCATTATTATACTTAGAAAAAATGGAGAACTTAGAACGTGTAATGATCGTTTGTGACCCAGGCATGGTTCAATTTGGTTACGTTGATCGTGTACGTGAAGTTTTAGCTCGTCGTACAAATACTGTTCAAATTGAAGTCTTCTCTGACGTTGAGCCAAACCCTTCAACAAATACCGTTTATAAAGGAACAGAAGTTATGATGAACTTCAAACCAGATACCGTAATTGCTATCGGTGGTGGTTCAGCAATGGATGCTGCCAAAGGTATGTGGATGTTCTATGAGCACCCAGACACTTCATTCTTTGGTGCAAAACAAAAATTCTTAGATATTCGTAAACGTACTTACAAAATTGCAAAACCTGAAACAACTCAATTTGTATGTATCCCAACAACATCAGGTACTGGTGCCGAAGTAACACCATTTGCGGTAATCACAGACAGTGAAACACATGTGAAATACCCATTAGCAGACTATGCCTTAACACCAGATGTTGCGATTATTGACCCTCAATTCGTTTTATCAGTCCCTGCATCTGTTACTGCTGATACAGGAATGGACGTTTTAACTCACGCGATTGAATCTTATGTATCTGTAATGGCATCAGATTATACACGTGGCTTAAGTTTACAAGCAATCAAAATTGTTTTCGAATATTTAGAAGCATCAACTTTACGTCCAGATATGGAATCACGTGAAAAAATGCATAACGCTTCAACAATGGCAGGGATGGCATTTGCCAACGCGTTCTTAGGAATTTCTCACTCAATCGCTCATAAAATTGGTGGAGAATACAATATTCCTCATGGTCGTACAAATGCGATTTTATTACCACACATTGTTCGCTACAATGCGAAAGATCCACAAAAACATGCGATGTTCCCTAAATATGACTTCTTCCGTGCGGATACAGACTACGCAGATATTGCACGCTTCTTAGGTCTAAAAGGTGACACAACTGAAGAATTAGTTGAAGCATTAGCAACTGCAATTACTGAATTAGGTGAAAAAGTTGGAATCGAAATGAACTTGAAAGCACAAGGTGTGACTCAGGAAATCTTAGATTCAACCGTTGATCGTATGGCTGAATTGGCTTATGAAGACCAATGTACAACTGCCAATCCAAAACAACCACTTATTTCTGAATTAAAACAAATCATTATTGATGCTTATAATGCATAATTAAAAAATCCAAAAGACGAAGGCTCATTGATTGGGCGCTTCGTCTTTTGAATTTTTCAAATGGTTAGTATCATTTTTTGTCTTAAAGATAGTAGCTGAATAAAAAAGACACCGAAACAATAGACAATCAGGATAACGCCGAGAGCAAAGAGTAAATGTCCAGGTGCCAGTTCCCTAGTTAGATTCATTGGATTGTAGCCACTGTCTTGTGACAAAAAGTGAGAACCAATTAGTAAAGACATTAATCCCAAAATAAAATAAATCATGGTATTTTTCATTTTTTCTCTCTCTTTTGAATGATTAGACTGATAAAGTAGGCAAGTATGAATATGAAATGATACATTGATTGTAAACGTTTGCTTTTAAGGGTCCAAGTTTTATTATTTTTAGAATTTTACTTGACTCGAATGGAGAGTCAGGTAGACTATTATTAAAAGGTTTTAGTATAAAGGATGGAAAAATCGAATGACAATTATTGAAACATTGCAATCATTAACCAACTCACAAGGCAGTCTTTTATCAATCCAAAAACGTTTATCAAATACGAGTGAAATTATGAAAGACGAAACGTTACAAAATTTTGTTTTTGACTTAAGAGACTATGCAGATAGTCTACGTGTCGTAACGGATCTGGCTTCACTGAATGAAGTCAAAGAAATTGAAGTAACTGAAATTTCTCAAGTCTTTTCAGAACAAAATCAACTACTACGAACATTGATTACTGCTTTAGGCGAACTCGATGACAACAACAAAAGCCATGAATTTTTTGGAATGAGTGATGGCGAGTTGCGTCGTTTAATTGGTAGTCTACAAGGAGTACTTGAGTTAAATAGTTTGAATTTACAAGACAACTTAAATTTCCAACGTCTTTTAAAAGAAAGAAATATTACAATCAATCAAACAACGAGTACAACTAATACAGAACCAGAAAAAGCAGGTTTTTTCCAACGATTATTTGGAAAGAAATAAGACCTATAAAAATCCCCACCGAAAATTGTTCAATCATCGAACAACTTTCAGTGGGGCTTTTTTATTTATTCGGGCTAGAACGATTTGTTTTTCACCTAGATGAACGGGATAAAAAAAGTAGCGATTGCGGAGATAAGTGGTCACTAAAATAAAATCAAAAAACGATTTTTCTAATGCCCTCTTATCTCTTATCGGTGACGACTCTTTATCACCTTAGCGTTGGCTATATTTTGTGTAGTCGATGCCTCTTGCTTCGCACCAGTTTTTGCTTTCACCGGATAAAAGGAGTGGAACTTTCTTGAGATCTTCGGTTGACTTGGCACCTACAAGTGTGTAAAGGGATACGAGTTCTTGCTGCCATTGTTTAATGAGTTCAATGGTTTCATCTAAATCATTAACTAATAGTTGGTTTAGAATGCTAGCTGAAATACCAACTGTTTTGGCACCGAAACAAAGCGATTTGAAAATATCATAAGAGTTACGAATACCACCAGAGGCAATTAAATCAAAAAATCCAGGGACTTCATTGGCTTCCAATAAGGACTGAACAGTGGAAATACCAAAGTCACTTAAGTATGAAAATTCACGTTTTCTACGACGAGCATTTTCAATTTGGGTGAAACTTGTACCGCCGGAACCTGCAATATCGATTGTAGTAACACCAACGTCTAGTAATTGTTGAATGGTTTGTCGAGACATCCCAAATCCGACTTCTTTGACAATGACCGGGACATCGAGTCCAGCCACAATTTCTTCAATTAAACTTAACCAATTCGTAAATTCACGATCACCTTCAGGCATAACAAGTTCCTGTGGGGCATTCAAATGAATTTGTAGGGCGTCTGCTTGTAATAAATCAACGCCACGTTTGGCATTTTCTAAAGAGGAACCTGCACCGATATTGGCTAAGATGATGCCATTAGGATTTTCTTTACGAGCGATTGTAAATGTTTCAGCGACGCTTGGGTCTCTGAGTGCGGCTGAAATTGATCCTGTTGCTAACATCAAGCCAGTTTCACGCGCAAGAATGGCCAATTCTTGGTTAATGTAGCCTGTTTTTTCACTGCCACCTGTCATGGCATTAATGAAGAAGGGAGAGCTTTGATCTTTGCCTAAAATAGTTGTTGCGATTGATGTTTCTGCATAATTGCTATTAGGCAGCGATTGATGAATAATTCGAACGTCGTCAAATGAGTTGGCTTTGGGTTTATGAAAAGCTTTTGCTAATGAGACGTGTTCATCTTTACGATCCATCGTTATTTTCCTCCTTTAGGATAATGATAAATATGTAGCGGAAGAGGCGTGATTTCTGCTTTTTCCCACATACTCATTAGTGGTAAAATACCTGTTTTTTTGTCTGTAATAACAATCCCGCAGTCGCCACCGCCAGCGCCAGAAGATTTTGCGGCGCCACCAGATTTTTCTGCAAGATCACATAGTTCTTTTAAAGCTGGCGTTTCGATTGTAACCCCAGTTGTTGAAGCTAAACCGGCTAACAGCTGACGATTTAAAGCAATCATTTGTTTAATAAGCGGAATGTTTTTTGTCTGGAAACCTAAAATCATTTTTTCGACACATTCACGGCTGTTATTTAAGAATGATTGATAGGATTGCTCTTTGTGTTCTCTTGATTGATTGACTTGGTCAACTAAATCAGATGTTGAAGCTGGGCTACCAGTCCAACCGATTAAGAGGCGTAAGTCTTTGGGTGCTTCTAATGGTTGAATGGATAGGTTTGGCCAGTCAGCGGCTAACAATGAACTTAAAGACCAAACTTTTTGTCTTTCTTTAACCCATTGGCTATCGAATGTTGAAAAGGCTAACCAACCACCGTAACAACTAGCGGCAATATCGCCACAAGAGCCATTCCCTTGTACAGCTAAATGAGCGAGGGCTGCGATTTTGAATTGCGTTAAAGTGTCCATTTCTAAATCATAAAAAACATTGAGTGCTTTGACAGTTGCGACTGTGACAGCGCCACTTGAACCTAGACCATATTTGCGGCCATTTGAATTGTCGAGTTCGCTACGAACTTTTAAATGATAAAAAGCTAATAGCCGACCTTGTTCTTGGGCGTATTTTTCAGTTAAACGAATAGCTTCCAAAATATAGTGGAAAGGATTATCGCGATGGTCCAAAACGAGGACGCCATCTTTACGAGTCCAACGAATCGGTAAATCACTATATTGTTGGGACTGAATACTACCATTTTTAGTGGCAGATTCAATGGTAACACTAATAAATTGGTCAACCGCTACAATAATTGCAGGGTGTCCTGGTTCAACAACGGCGTATTCGCCGGCGATAAATAGTTTTCCAGGTGCGCTGACTTCAATCATGCTTTCACGTCCGTTTCTAAATATTCTAGACCAGGCCCGCTATAGGCGCAAGTTAATTGATCTTTGCTAAAAGTAGTTTCTAATTGCGCTAAAATTTCAGCGGCATCTTTTTTCTGACATAAGACTTTGACGTTCGGACCAGCATCCATCGTAAAGTAACAAGGAATACCCAATTGACGTATTTCACGGACACGGTTCATCGCTTTTAAGCTATCAGCTGACCAGTAAGTAAAAGGCGGTGTCGCACCAAGTGTTGTGCCGTGCATTTTTAGACCGTTTGTTTCCGTTACAACACCTAGTTTTTCAAAATCTTTTTCGGCAATGGCTTCTTTGGCTGTTTGCAAATCAAGCGGACTTGTTTTTAACCAACCGTCATAAAAGACAGAAGTAGCAACTGTCCGTTCCATACCATCGCGGCTTGAGACGTCTTTTTGTTGATCGTTAATTAAAATAAAAATCATCGCCAAATCGTCTTCCCATTGGTTCGAAGGAATGACTTTAGCGAAGGAAGTCGCATCATCATGTCCTTTTTCCCATTCAACGAAGCCGCCATAAATACTACGGCAAGCCGAACCAGAGCCACGTCTTGCAAGGCGCGAGAGGTCTTGTTCGCTTAGATTTAAGTTTAAGGCAGCGTTACAAGCACCGGCTAAAGCCGCTAAGCCGCTAGCAGAAGAAGCAAGTCCAGCTGCAGTAGGGACAAAATTTTGACTTTCAACGGTTGCAAATAAATCTTTTCTAGCAAGCGAGCGAACCAAATCTAAAAACTGACTGACTTTTTTCGTTCCTCTTTCATCTTGTAAAACAGCATCTAAATAGAAAGTATCTTTTGTTAAATCTTCTGAAAAAGTGACCGTTGTCTCGGTATAAAAAGCATCCAATGTTAATGAGAGGCTATTATTCATTGGAAGGATGAATTCTTTATTTGCTTTTCCCCAATATTTAATCAGTGCAATATTCGTGTGTGCACGTGCTTTTCCTTTATACATTTTCGTAAACTCCTAATCCTTGCATCCAGGTCTCAGTGACACCGGCATCTTTTAATTGTGTTTGAATGTGTTGGGCGTTTTGATAATCACGACATAAGACGATAAAACAACCGCCCCGGCCACCACCAGTAAGTTTGGCACCAAGTGCATCATTGTCTAGGGCTAATTGAATTAGCGTGTCCAAGCGTTCATTGCTGACCGTTAATGCCCGCAAATCGTGCTGTGCTAAGGACATATAATCTCCAAGTGCTTGAGGTTGGTTATGAATGATGGCTTCTTTGGCTAAGTGAGAGAGCGTTCCTAAGTGATGAATGAATCGATTGGTTGGCTCTGGTTGTGTTTTTCTTAATTGAGCAACGGCAGCGACGGCTTCACGTGTACGACCAAGAATTCCGGTATCCGCAACTAATAAGTAAGCATCAATATTTAGTGGAAAGGCTTCGAAAGCTTTTCCTTTTTCAAAATACACGGGTTGACTGCCACTCGTTGTCGCTGCGTCAATCCCACTTGGGTTTCCATGGGCAATTGATTCCGAAAAATTGACGTATGCCAGTAATTTTTCATCGGACAGTTCAACATCAATCCAATCGAAAAAAGCACGTGTAATGGCGGTCGCGACCGCAGCACTCGAACCCATTCCACGGGCAGAAGGGACGGTACTTTCAATTATTAAATGAAATGCTCCTTGTTGGAATTCTTGGCATAAACGTTGGGTTAGTTGCTGAATCATTTGTAACGGTTCAGGAGCATTTGCTAGTAAACCGGAGTAGTGACTAGAAGTAATCTGATTTTGATTACAAGTGTTAAACGTTGCTGTTACTCCCACCCCGCGAAAAGGAAAGGCGATTGCCGGTTCACCATAGACCACAGCATGTTCACCCATTAAAATAATTTTACCCGTGCCGTGACCGACGCCTGATGTTTTCATTCGTATGTTCAACCTTCATTCTATCTTGATTAAGCAGTCATTTTTAGTCTTTTATTCGAAGTATTTTTTAACTCGTCTTACATAAAAATCACTATCTCTATTTGCTGATTATAGCATGCTTACTTATAGTACTAAAAAAAAGTCTGTTCGTTAAGCCCTCTCGACTTTTTTTCAAGGAATGCTAACAAAATTTAACGAATTTGTCATAATTTTCACTTGCTTCTTTTCTTGACGAAGTATCTTAGGTGTTGTAAGGTAAGAAAGTTGGAAAAACATGAATATTATTAATAATGAATAGAAATGAGTTAGGGGATATGAGCGTGATTGTATTAGCAGGAACAATTGGAGCAGGGAAATCAAGTTTGACGGCAATGTTAGCGGAACATTTAAAGAGTGAAGCTTACTATGAGTCGGTTGAAGACAACGAGGTCTTACCATTGTTTTACAAAGATCCAAATAAATATGCTTTTTTATTACAAATTTATTTTTTAAATAAACGTTTTGAAAGTATCAAAAAAGCCTTACAAAATGAAAACAATGTTTTGGATCGGTCGATTTACGAAGATTCCTTATTATTTCATTTAAATGCCGATTTAGGTCGAGCAACCGATACGGAAGTCCGTGTGTACGATGAGTTGCTAAGTAATATGTTAGAAGAATTACCGCATGCAGCGCATAAAAAACACCCAGATTTACTTGTCCATATTCGTGTATCTTTCCCGACAATGTTAGAAAGAATCGAAAAACGTGGACGCGATTTTGAACAAATTGCCTATGATCCAAGTCTCTATGATTATTATAAAGAGTTGAATCATCGCTATGATCAATGGTATGAAGACTATAATGAGAGTCCAAAAATTCAAATCGATGGCGATGTTCTTAATTTTGTCGAAGATCTAGACGCTGCAAAAGAAGTGTTACGAATCATTGAAGAAAAAATTGAAGAAGTACGTCAAAGTCCAGTTTTGACAGCCGCTGAATAATTCTTGATGCAGAACCTTTTAGGAAAATTTGATTTCCTAAAAGGTTCTTTTTGTATTTTTTCGTGGCTTGTCAGTTGTGAAAGAATCGCGTTATAATGAAAAGAACAAATAACTAGAAAAAAGAGGCGAAGACATGCTTTCGATTGTTGTACCTTGTTTTAATGAAGAAGAAACGATTCGTCATTTTGTGGATGCGGTCGATCAAGCACTAGCGCAATCGACACATACCCTCGAATATATTTTTGTTGATGATGGTTCGAAAGACCAGACGTTAACCGTACTAAAAAAATTGAATGCTGAACGTCCAACGACAATTCACTATTTATCTTTTTCCCGCAATTTTGGTAAGGAAGCAGCATTATACGCCGGTTTAAAACAAGCACAAGGCGATTTAGTGACGGTCATGGATGCTGATTTACAAGATCCGCCAGAATTGCTCCCACAAATGATTGCGATGATTGAAGAAAAAAATTTGGATTGCGTTGGAACGAGGCGGAAAAATCGAGCAGGGGAACCGCCAATTCGCAGTTTCTTCTCAAAAGCTTTTTATAAAATCATTAATCAATTTAGTGAAACGAAGATGATTGATGGTGTCAGAGATTTTCGTTTGATGACTCGTCCAATGGTAGATGCCGTTTTGGAAATGACCGAGTACAATCGTTTTTCCAAGGGAATCTTTAGCTGGGTTGGTTTTGAGACAGAATACATTGCTTATGAAAACCGTGAGCGCGTAGCAGGGGAGACATCGTGGTCTTTTTGGGGACTCTTTAAATATTCGCTTGATGGTATCGTGAATTTCTCGGAGGCACCGTTAATGTTTGCGTCGTTTATCGGTGCGTTATCGTGTGTGATAGCCGGCATTGCGTTAATTTTTATTGTAGTGCGTGCGTTACTTTTTGGTGATCCAACAACGGGTTGGCCATCGATTGTTTCAATTATGCTCTTTATGGGTGGTTTACAGTTACTTTGCTTAGGAATTATTGGCAAATATATTGGGAAAATCTTTTTAGAAACGAAGAAACGTCCGATTTATTTAATTCGAGAAAAATCAGACTCAGTGAAATCAACGCAATAGTAAAGAAGGGAAGGTGGCATTAAGTCGCATCTCCTCTTATTATTTAATGTTTGGCTTGTTTTTTAAGTAAATGTTAAGAAAACACTTCACAATCAAAAAGTTTATTTTAATTTTTATCAGAGGATATCTTGATTTATCAGTCTTTTTATTATTACTTTCAACTTTTTCACTTGTGCATAAATTATTGATAGTTTTTTTATTCACATGCCCGTTATACTAAGTTTGTAAATATTAAAGGAGGCAACACAAATGACAAAAACAGTAATTATTGGATCGAACCATGCCGGAATTTCAGCTGCCAATACACTATTAGATAAATTTGATGACCAAGAAGTAGTATTAATCGAAAAAACAAACCACATTAGCTATTTAAGCTGTGGAACTGCTCTTTGGGTAGGACGCCAAATCGAAGAGTACGAAGGATTATTTTATACAGATCAAGCAGAATTTGAAGCAAAAGGTGCAAAATTACATATGTCAACTTCTGTAACGTCAGTTGACTATGCGAACAAAACAGTTCATTGCGTTTCTGAAGATGGTAAAGAGTGGGACGAAAACTATGACAAACTTGTTTTAGCAACAGGTTCATTACCAATTTCACCAAAAGTTCCAGGACATGACTTGAAAAACATCCAATTCATGAAAAAATTCCACGAAGGCCAAATGATTGACCAATTATTAGACCAAGAAGATGTGAAAAACGTTGCGGTTATTGGCGCGGGCTACATCGGTGTTGAGATTGCAGAAGCAGCAAAACGTCGTGGTAAAAACGTCTTATTATTTGATGCAGTGGATCGTTCATTGTCAAACTACTATGACAAATGGTTTACAGATGACATGGATAAAAACTTAGCCGACAATGGTCTTGAGTTACACTTAGGTGAACTTGTTGAAGAATACCGTGGAACAGATAAGGTTGAAGCCGTTGTGACTGCTAAAGGGGTTTACGAGGTAGATGTGGTGATTAATGCCATTGGTTTCCGTCCAAACAGTAGTTTAGCTGGTGATCACTTAGAAACATTTGTAAATGGCGCGTACTTAGTTGACCGTCATCAACAAACAAGTGATAAAGACGTTTATGCAGTCGGTGACTGTGCAACAGTCTTCTCAAACGCTTTACAAGATACAGCTTACATCGCTTTAGCAAGTAATGCTGTTCGTACAGGAATCGTAGCTGGTGAAAACATTGGTGGTAACAAAATTGAATCACCTGGTGTTCAAGGTTCAAATGGGATCACAATCTTTGATTTTCACATGGTTTCAACAGGTTACTCTGTTCAATCAGCACCTCGTTTTGGCTTAGATGTAAAATACACAGATATTGAAGATACACAAAAACCAGCCTTCATGAAAGATAACGATAAAGTTAAAACACGTATCGTTTACGATGCAAAAACACGTCGTATTGTTGGCGCGCAAATGTCTTCAACAACTTCAGAAATTGGTATGGCAATCCATATGTTCTCATTAGCGATTGCAAAACAAGTGACAGTTGATGAGTTAGCGTTACTAGACTTATTCTTCTTACCACATTACAACCAACCATTTAACTACATTAACAAAGCCGCAGCAGCTGCGGAATAGTCGGTAAATGTAAGGAATCGCCTCAAGGTGGTTCCTTTTTTTGTGAGGAAAATATCCACTCGAACTTGAAATTCGTTTGGAAGAGGCGTAAATTAAGAGTGGATTGTGAGGGAATAGGATGAAACAAGGAGAAACACATGAATTACAAAAGTTAGATGGTACAAGAGTGTTGTTTATTGGAAAAGGGGTACTTGTTGGGATTTGTGTCGGAATTGTCATTACACTTTTTCGCTTTTTTATAGAAGAGTTGAATCAAATCGTTGTAAAACTCTATTTATATTTTCAAACAGAGCCACTCTGGTTAATCCCATGGGGGATTTTTTCTGTCCTTCTAGCCCTTTTTATTGGATGGTTGATTAAGAATGAACCGCATATCAAAGGAAGTGGGATTCCGCAAGTCGAAGGACAGTTACAAGGTTTGATTGAAATCAATTGGTTTTCTGTTTTATGGAAAAAATTTATTGGGGGAATTCTATCAATCGGTTCGGGTTTATTTCTAGGAAGAGAAGGTCCATCGATTCAGTTAGGCGCAGTTGTTGGACAAGGAGTTAGCGAAAAGTTAAAAAGCAGTAAAGCAGAAGCCAAGATTTTAATTTCGAGTGGGGCAAGTGCTGGGCTCTCTGCGGCGTTTAATGCACCTATCGCGGGTTTACTTTTTGTTTTGGAGGAAGTTTATCATTCATTTTCACCACTCGTTTGGTTAACGGCTTTTTCAGCCTCGATTACGGCGAATTTTATTTCATTGAATGTCTTTGGTTTAAAACCGGTACTTTATATTGGAACAATTGAGTCGCTACCATTACAGTATTATTGGACATTGCCTTTATTAGGTGTCTTATTGGGGGGATTGGGCAGATTATATCAAATAGTTATTTTACAATTGCCAAAATGGTATGGAAAGATTCGATTCTTATCACCGAATTATTATGGGATGGTGCCATTTTTATTAGTAATCCCGATTGCTTTTTTATTTCCTAAAATATTAGGCGGAGGCAATCAAATTGTCTTGTCATTGGCAGAAGCACCTTTATCATTATGGTTATTACTTGGATTATTTGCTCTACGTTTTATTTTTTCAATGGTTTCTTATGGTTCGAACCTTCCAGGGGGGATTTTTTTACCGATTTTAACTTTAGGTGCAATTATTGGAACGATTTATGGCGTTGTAATGACTGATATTTTAGCTTTAGATTCGATTTTTATTAAAAATTTCTTGGTACTTTCAATGGCGGGTTATTTTGCAGCGATTGGTAAAGCACCGTTAACAGCGATTATTTTAGTCACTGAAATGGTCGGTAATTTTTCACACTTAATGTCAATCGGCGTTGTTGTTCTAGTCAGTTATGTTGTGAATGATTTATTGGGCGGCCATCCGATTTATGAGACGTTGTTGGAAAGACTCGTTAAGCCCACTGTACGTAATATTAGTGGCAAAAAAACAATTGTTGAATTTCCAATTCAAGCTGAAAGCCCTTTTGATGAACAAATGGTACGCGACATTCCATGGCCAAAAGAAATGCTTTTGACATCGATTCGCCGAGGAGAAAAAGAACTTCTAACACACGGTGACACGATTATTCGTACTGGGGATCATTTAATTGTCTTAACCGATGAGGCGTTAGTGCCGCAAATCAATGAACAACTTCGCAACACTGAAAGAAATTTTTAGAAAGAACTAGTCCAAAATACTAGTAAAAAACCCGCTAAAATCATGGATCGATTGATGATTTTAGCGGGTTCTTTTTATTTGTCAGTTATTTGTGTGGCGTTCCAAGTAATGGCATCGTTGATGATTGCTTTTAGTACCGTTAAATCAAGTTTTTTCGTATTTCTTAAACGTAGACAGGTTTTGCCCATTGCTGATTTTGGAAATAAATCGGCATAGTTAGCCAAAATGGGTTCGCCGTTTTTTTCACCCGTAATATAGAAAGAAAGGTTATTCTTTTGGGGAGCAAGGGCCACAATAGAAGAAAAAGGATCATCTGGGTTGGCATTTGCTAAGTCACCGTAAGCGATAAATGTAATGGTTGGTGTCTGAATGAGTCTGCGATTTAACTGTGGAAAAGTGACAATCATCCATTCATCAAGAAGCTGAAACAGCTCTTGATGTTCGCTTTGAGTAATGAGTTCTTCAATTGAGTTAGCTGAAATATGCATAAGAGAACCTCCTAAAGGAATTTTCTCTATTTTAGCATAGAAATCAAAAAAAGATGGATAAAACTATTGACATGCCTATTTGATTTTGTTAAACTATTGTAGTTGAGAAATAAAAGTAGAAGCACCCGCTTCTCGCCTTAGTGATAATTTTTGCTGGGCAGAATAGGATTTCAGATCATATGAGGCTGAAGTACGCGCGGGTTCGAATAAGAACTCGTTTTTTTGTATTTTACGCTCTAGATTACAACTTTTTTTCTCGCAAAAAACTTGGAGGTGAATGACCATAGCAAAAGATATGATGGTAAATGACGGCATTCGTGCTCGCGAATTACGATTGATTGATCAAGATGGTGAACAACTTGGAGTAAAAACCAAAGCAGAAGCATTAGAACTTGCTGAAAGAGCAAACTTAGATGTTGTTTTAGTTGCCCCGAATGCAAACCCACCAGTTGCACGTATTATGGATTACGGTAAACATCGTTTCGACTTGCAAAAGCGCGAAAGAGATGCTCGTAAGAAACAAAAAGTGATTAACGTTAAAGAAGTTCGCTTAAGTCCAACAATTGATGTTCATGATTTCGAAACAAAACTTCGCAATGCACGTAAGTTCCTTGAAAAAGGCGATAAAGTGAAAGCTTCTATTCGTTTTAAAGGACGTGCTATTACCCATAAAGAAATTGGTCAGAAAGTTCTGGATCGTTTGGCTGAAGAAACTGCAGATATTGCGACAGTGGAACAAAAAGCGAAAATGGACGGACGCAGCATGTTCTTAGTGTTAGCGCCAAAAAACGACAAGTAAATAGCGGCTCACTAAATGATTAGTGAAATAGTCAGATAATGAAAGATTTTGAGGAGGAAATTAGTTATGCCAAAACAAAAAACTCACCGCGGACTAGCAAAACGTGTTAAACGTACTGGTTCAGGCGGATTAAAGAGATTCCGTGCGTTCACAAGTCACCGTTTCCACGGTAAAACAAAGAAACAACGCCGTCAATTACGTAAAGCGGGTATGGTTTCAAAAAGCGATTACAAACGTATTCGTCAATTATTAACTCGCATGAAATAATTGGTTTAATCACGCAACAAACTATCTAAAAAATTCAAGAGAAGATTCATTTACACATAGGAGGAATTAAACATGGCACGTGTTAAAGGTGGAACAGTAACTCGTCAACGTCGTAAAAAAGTGCTTAAATTAGCAAAAGGTTATTACGGCTCTAAACACACTTTATTTAAAACAGCAAAAGAACAAGTAATGAATTCATATTACTATGCATATAGAGATCGTCGTCAAAAGAAACGTGATTTCCGTAAATTATGGATTGCACGTATCAACGCTGCAGCTCGTATGAATGGCCTAAGCTATTCAAAATTAATGCACGGTTTGAAATTGGCTGAAATTGATATCAACCGCAAAATGTTAGCTGATTTAGCAGTTCATGATGCAGTTGCATTTACAGCGTTAGCTGATCAAGCAAAAACAGCTTTAGCTAAATAAGCTTGAAAACATTGTAATAACAACGTTTAACCCACTAGAGATAGTGGGTTTTTTTATATAAAAAAATAAGCTATACTTGAATTATCTATTTATTACGATGAGTTAAGGAGGTTATGCAATGAGTGCTTACATTGAGCCAATTCGAGTGGCGGTTTTTCTCTTTCCTTTTTTGGCCTTGTTTCTTTCGTTACCAATTTTCGTCAAGCAATACCGACAATATGGGCGTTTTATTTTTAGTCGAGGGGCCATTATCTATACGTTTATTTTTTATTTACTTTGCGCTTATTTTCTAGTGATTTTACCGCTTCCGTCTAGGGAAGCCGTGGCTCAAATGACGGGGCCAAAATATAACTTAATTTTAGGTACATCATTAAAAGATTTTCTTTCAGATACCGTTTTACACTTGAATGATCCAAGCACATTTCTTCCTGCGCTTAAGCAGTCGTTTTTTTTAGAACCAGCTTTTAATGTCTTATTATTCTTTCCGTTAGGTGTGTACTTACGTTATTATTTTAAGTTTGATTGGAAGAAAACACTCGTCGTGGCTTTTTTTGCTTCACTCTTTGTTGAACTGACGCAACTAACAGGTTTGTATTTTATTTACCCACGTCCGTATCGCTTATTTGATGTGAATGATTTATTTCATAATACGCTAGGCGGGATGATCGGTTACGGGATGACACCTTTATTAACGATTTTCTTGCCAACTAGACAAGAAATCGATGAGGCCTCTTATGAAAAAGGTTTAGAAGTAACTCTCGTTCGACGCTTTGTCGCTTTGGTGATTGACTGGTTAGCCATTGGTATCTTGGCATTTGTTATTAATCTAAGTGCACGTTTATTCTCTTTACCTTTTGAGATGACTCGTGAAACGATTACGGGCTACTTCATCCAAGTCGTTGGTTATTGGGTTATATTAAACTATTTTATGAAAGGTCAAACCTTTGGTAAACGAGCGGTTAAAATAAAAATTGTGCAAACAGCTAAAAAGAAACCTTCGTTAGTGGCATTGTTTATCCGTTATGGCTTATTGTATTTAATTCCTAATTTCTTTGGTCGAGTAATGAGTCAACTGGCAACGGCATTGAACAGTTCCAACCGACAAATTCAACAGATGGCGATACTAGTCTTTTTCTTAATTACTGGTTATTTCATCGTCTTCTCTCTGAGTATGCTAGTAACAGTCGTTTTAAGAAAAAGAGTTTTCTTTTATGAAAAAGCAAGCCATACACATATTGAAAGTCTCCCACAAAAAGATCTATCAAGGTGATAGGTCTTTTTGTTCGTTTATTATTCGGTTATCAAAGTTTTTTATTCTGTTTATTTGATTTTTTATAATTAAACACGAATGATTTTAATATATTTCAATCTAATAGATAGCAAATGGTTGCAGAATGTAAAATGCTTCTTTAAAATGAAATTCGTATTTAAAAATGAAAGAGGCGTAAATAGATGGAGTTTATTCAAGATTTACTCGCTGCAATTGGCGTAGTAATTAATGGGGTACCACAGGGGATTTTGGCATTATCATTAGGGTTTGCAGCATTTCCAACGGCAATTGCCTTTGCTTTTTCAGCAGTAGCAAATGCAGTTACGGGATCGGTTGCTCCGATTTCATTTCAAGTAGAGTCGATTACCGTAGCAGGAGCGTTAGGGGATAACAAATGCGAACGAATTTCAATTATTTTATGGGCAGCCGTATTAATGACGGCCGTTGGTTTACTTGGTTGGATGAATACGTTGGTCGATTTTTTAGGTAGTGATATCACATCAGGGATGATGGCAGGTGTTGGATTTATTTTGGCCCGTGCGGCGATTCGTATGACACAAACCAATGTCGATGTTGGTTGGATTTCAATGATTTCAGCTATTTTAGTTTATATTTTTACTAAGGATTTAATTTATACGATTTTATTATCAGTTGTCATCTCAACAATTTACTCCGTATATTATAAAAAAGCGACAATTGAATTACCAGCTGGTGTAGGTGATCAAAAGCTTTCATTTATTAAACCAATGTTTTCGGGACGCATTTTACGCGGTGCGTTAGCACTTGCTTGTTTAAATATTGGTTCAAATATTTCTTTTGGGATGATTACTGGAAGTATGACTGGTAGCGAAGTCAATCCAGTGAATGTTGACGTTTTAACCGTTGTAAGTTCACTTGCTGATTTAATTTCAAGTGCCTTTGGTGGTGCGCCACTGGAGTCGATTATTTCAGCGACCGGAAGTGCACCGAATCCTGTTTTCTCAGGTGTTTTAATGATGGCGATTATGGCAATTATTTTGGGAACAGGGATTTTACCTAAAATGGGGAAATACGTTCCAACTGAATCGATTGCTGGATTCTTGTTTGTTTTAGGTGCATTTGTCACAGTTACTGGAAATATTCAACCAGCCGTAGCGGAAAACCCATTAGTTGGGAGTGTAACGATGGTTGTAACGGCTTTGTTTGATCCATTCTTTGGGATGCTAGCGGGATTGGTTATTAAATTTATTCTACCGATGATTGGAGTTATTTTATAAAATGGAAAAGATTTATGAATTAGAAGTTGCCGGATTAAAAAGAGAACTGCCAGTGATACAAGTAGCGGCTGATTTAGCAATCGCATCGTTTGTTTTATTGGGCGATGCAGAAATGACAACGCAAGCAGCTAAAGCTTTGGTTGAAAAATTACCAAAGGATATTGATTATTTAGTGACAGCTGAAGCAAAAGGAATTCCATTGTTGCAAGAACTAGCCAGAATGATGGATTTCAAAACATATATCGTTGCTAGAAAAAGTGTCAAAGCGTATATGGATGCCCCACTTGAGACCTCTGTTTTTTCAATCACGACACAAAAAGAACAAAACTTAATTTTAGACGGTCGTGACGCAGCGTTAATTAAAGGAAAAAATGTAGCAATTATTGATGATGTTATCAGTACGGGAGAATCATTAGATGCGTTAGTAACGCTTGTAGAAAAAGCCGGCGCAACTGTTTGTGCGCAAGCTGCTGTTTTAGCAGAAGGCGATGCGGCTAAGCGTGAGGATATTGTGTTTTTAGAAGCACTACCACTGTTTTATTTGTAAGATAATGAAAAAAGATGTCGATTTGCGAAAAAAGGCAAGTGGCATCTTTTCTTTTTTTATCGTATGCTAGAAACAAGTTTTAGGAGGTTAGAGATGAAAACTTTGGAGTGGTTCGCAAGGTATTGGATAAAACCAGACGTGAAAATTCAAAATTTGTTTGTTGAAAAACAAAATCAAGCCTATGAAGGACTGACTTTTAACCTCAGAGATAAATCTTATCGTAGTCGACTAGCAAAGAAAACGCCGAATAAAAAAGGTTATTTTGTTGTATTTTGGGAAAAAGATGCGCAAAATAAAAATCAACCGTATGCGTTTGAGTCGGCACCGGATCAATTGATTGTCTTGGTTCTTGATGATAAAAAGCAAGGCATCTTTCTTTTTCCTAAAAAAGTACTTTTAGAACAAGGAATATTAACGAATCAAACGAGTAAAGGCAAGATGGGCATCCGAGTCTATCCGACTTGGGAAAGCGAGTTAAATACGAGTGCGCAACGCACGCAAAAATGGCAAGCAGTCTATTTTACCGATTACACGAATCAATGAGATAGGGGATGCGTCAATGAAAACATTGTTTAATGGCAAAATCATGGAGAAAGAAGAAGTAAAAATTTCTTTTGAAGATCGAGGCTATCATTTTGGCGATGGCTTGTACGAAGCCGTGAGAATTTATGCCGGAAAAATGTTTATGTTCACGGAACATTTTGAGCGATTAGTAAGAGGTGCCGCGAAGATTCATTTAGCTCTTCCTTTTACTAAGGAGGAATTGTTAATCATGCTGGAAGAATTGATTACTGCTTCAGAAGTTGGGAATGGTTTAGTCTATTTTCAAATTTCGCGCGGGATTGTCTCACCAAGACAACATTTGATTCCAGAAAAAGGGAGTGTCGAACCGGTTTATCTAGCGTATACGTTACCCTTTGAGCGACCAGAAGCGATTCAAAAAAACGGCCAACGAGCAACGGTGATTCCCGATAGGCGTTGGTTGCATTGCGACATTAAATCATTGAGTTTGATGGGGAATTTATTATCACTTGACGAAGCGGTTAAAAAAGATTATGAAGACGCGTTACTTGAACGAGACGGTGTCATTACGGAAGCTTCAGCCTCAAATGCGTGGTTTGTGATTGATGGCATCATTTATACGCATCCAGATGGCCAGTTAATTTTGCCTGGAATTACGAAGCAACATTTATTACATCTAGCTAAAGAAAATGACCTGCTTGTTATCGAAGAGGCGGTAAAAGTCAGTCAGCTAGGCGATATTGACGAATGTTTCGTCACAAATAGTATTTACGAAATTGTCCCGATTGTTTCAATTGATAATCGGTTAATTGGAAACGGCACACCGGGGCCAATAACCGAGCACCTGTTAAAATTATATTTAGAGTCAACTGTTATGTTGTAATATTCGACAAGAGAATCGTTTCGTTTTACAATAATAGATGTCTATCATTTATTAATGGTTAATCTAACCTTAGGGAGGAAAAACGATGGAATTTAAAGAGGAAGAAACACGTATTGCATTAGTTGTAGACGGTGTTGAAGCAGGTGAAATTACTTGGAAAAACGATGACGATTCATTATGGATTGTGGAGCACACGAGAGTCAATGAGGCATTTCAAGGAAAAGGCTATGCAGGTCAATTAGTTGAAGCGGTAGTTGAACGTGCCCGTCGAGAAGGTAAAAAATTAGAACTTGTCTGTCCCTATGCGAAAAAAGTCATTGATCGAACGCCTGAGTATCAGGATGTCTTACATAAATAATGAGGAAACCCCACTTAAAAGCCTATGAAATTCGGCCTAAAGTGGGGTTTTTAAATCAAAAATCATTTTTCACTAGATAATATTCATTCATGTCTTGATACTCACCGTAAATAAAACTATCTTGAGGACGTGTACCGAGGAAAGTAAACCCACAATTTTGAGCGACTTTATTGCTACCAATATTACGGACAGCGGCCATGATGGTTAACTTGTTTAATTCGAGTACATCAAAGGCATACTGGCAAAGGGCGCGTACAGCTTTAGAGGTTATGCCTTTTCGCGTAAAGTCAGCATGGACCCAGTAGCCAATCTCAGCCTTTTTGACTGTTGGATGAATCGCATGTAAGTCGATGGTTCCAATTAATTTGTCCCCGTATGCGATGAAGAAAAGTTTATCAGTACCATTGGCAGAGCCTTGGAGTTTCATTTTGATATAATTTTCTTGTAGTGTTTCGTCAACAGAAGAATCGACGAAATCTAAAAAGGTACGCAAATGCTCACGGTTGGAGTCGACCAGTTCGAAAAGTTCTTTGGCCATTGAGAGTTCTGCTGAGACTAAAGAATAGCCGTCTCCGATAGGTAAATGAAAATAATTTGTCATGTGATTCCTCCTGAAATTTGGTTAAAAGTTACCTAGTAGCATATCACGTCAGTTTTACGATAGCAATCAATCATTGACCGTTATTTTGATTTTCGTTATACTTTCGAAAGAGGAGTGGGATGATGGAACCATTTTTAGAACCTTATAATTATTATTTTTTACGTGAGCAAACGCAAATGTTAGCTCAAACGCATCGCAGTGTTAATGATCGTTCAACGATTCAAGCCGTTCGCAGTTTAGCTTTTGATGCGATTAAAGAGGAACTCAGTCATTTAACGCAAGAAGAACTGGCCGCTGTGATGGCAATTGAAAAAATTACAGATAGTCAAAGAGAAGTCGATCAATATTTGGCAACATTGCGTACTTTTGTCCGCCCCTTTAAACAACCGAGTGAGGCGGGCGTCAAAAAAGCTTTTGCAAAAACTAAGAAAATTCAAATGCCCGATTGGGAACAGATCGATTTAAAAGATTATTCTTTTTATGCATGGAATGATATGGGACAGCAAAGTAAGTTTATTTTATATTATCAAAACAACAAACTCCAAGGCTTGCAAGGCAACCTTAGTAGTGAAATCAAAAAAGGTATTTGTACGATTTGTCATGGAACAAGTGGTGTTTCGTTATTTACCGTTAAAGGCAAAGTTAATAAAGACGGTCAATATAAAACAAAAGGCAATTATATTTGCTACAACAGTGATGAATGCAATCATCAGCTCCAAACAAAAGAACATTTCGAAACCTTTATTGAACAAATTAAAGCCAAATAAAAAGCATCCATCACGATTGATTCTCTTAGAATCAGCTTGTGACGGATGCTTTTTTGTAACCCTTAAATGTCAGTTGAACGTGAAAGGTTATTTGTGAAGAACTCTGTGACTAAATCCATCGTTGCTCCACGGACTAGATGACGCTCATCTTCAGAAATAAATTCGATATTGTCCTTTGGGTGTTTTTCTACAAAATCTTTAATATGTTCATAAGGGATTTTTTCATCTTCGGTACCATGCCAAATTAAGAAAGGACGTTCCGCTAAAGTGTCTATTTGTGACTCCAAATCATAAGCATCAATCCAACCAAGTAGTTTTTCATAATCGTTTGGTAAGAAGAAACCTGCTGCACCTGCGTGGTATAAAATGCGCTCGCGATAACGAATCATTGCAGGAGAACCCATAATACAAGCCGCAGCCGTGATTTCTGGATGTTGCGTTAATAATCCAGCAGTCGTCATACCGCCCATCGAAACACCGCCGACACCAATTTGATCAGTCGTCACCCCTAGGTTTTCAAAAAAATCAACGATAAATGAAAACTCGAATAAGTTGCTTTGAATACTATTCCAAAAAGTCAGTGATGGAATCGGCGAAAGCTCGGTTTTTCGTTCGCCATGATTGGCAGCATCCGGTAAAACAACGCGAAAACCTTGTTTCGCTAATTTTCTACCTTGAGTCAAAACGAGTTCTTTCGATGTTTGCCAACCGTGATAATAAACGATTAAGGGCATTGGTTCGTAGATTTTCGTTTCATCAACAATTTCTAAAATAGGAATATTTCCAATTTTTCTTTTTCTAATTGCTAATTTCATGCTCATCCCTCCAAAGACAGTATAACTGATGTGGCGAATTTACTTAAAGGAATTGATTTCTTCTTTTTTTATAAGCCGAAATTGAAATCCGTTTGCTCCATCAAAAAATTGACCATTTATTAACTAACGAGTGGCAACATTTAATTGAGATTCCAACGCTTCAGTTATCACTCTTAGAAGAATTGCAAAAACAAGTCGATGTGCTTGAACTTATTGTGCGAGAAGAAAACGGCTAACTAAAAGGGAATGTGACTGATGCCGCATTCCCTTTTGACGTTTAAATTGTTTTAGTAAAACAAATAATTCGATTGGCATCAATAAAGCCATGAGATAAATGAAATCTCAAACTCTCGGTATTCGTGAGTTCGCAATCACTTGCAAATTCGCTACAACCTTTTTGTTTGGCCCAGAGCTGACAGGTGTCTAATAGTTGACCGGCAATGCCTTGTTTACGAAAATAGGATTGCACATAAATCCCTTCTAAATAACCAACAGGACTACTATTTGTTCCTTCGACATAATCACGACGCAATTGTGCATGAGCAAAAGCAACGGCTTGGTTGTCAGTATAATACAAGAAAAAAGCAGTATCCGTTTGATTGAGGCTTTCGTACATTTCGGCTTCGAGTGATTCAACGGTATTTTCTGGCCAAAGTTCTTGAGCCAGACGTGCGACTTGATGGATTTCTGTTGTGGTTGCTTTTTTAATCATTGGTTTGACCTTTTTGTTTCTCAAATGTCTCTAAGAAAATCTGATGCATCTCAGGATGACTGCGTTTTAATTGTAATAAGCGATTGTTTTCTTTATTCAAGAAACAATGATTACTAGTGCCGGTTGTGAGTAAGCGATTGTTTTTTTCATTATAAATCTCATATGAAAAATCTAAGCGGGTGCCGGTATATTTATCAATCGTCACTTCGATTCGAACTTTGTCTTCGTAGCGAATCATTTCTTTGTACTCGCAACTCACGCCTAAAACCGGAATAATAATTCCAACTTCTTCAATTTTGTAATAAGGCACATCTAAAAAGGCCAGCCAGTCAACACGAGCTTCTTCAAACCAGCGAATATAATTTGAATGATGAATAATTCCCATTTGATCGGTCTCATAATAATGAGGTTGTCGTAAATAACCAGAATAAGTCATAGAAAACTCCTTTAAATTTGATTAGTCATACTCTTAGTTTAGCATAATCGATGAAAAATTATTGTAGTTTTATTTGCACAATTACTAGTTCGATTGCATCATTTGGGGATAGTAAGAAACCAAGGTTTAAATAAGCCTCGATTCGTTGCTAACAGTACTTGTAATTCGCTAGAGTTGTTAGCGCTTTCGGGGTATGCTAGTATTAACGAAGTCGAATGAATATCAGGATGGAGTGATTTAACTTTGAAAAAATAATCAGTCATTTTTATTAACTAGCCGAGAACACTCGCGACTTTAGTCGTGTAGATGAATCGGCTTCGGTTGAGGCACA
>NZ_JBHSGT010000040.1:0-38826 GCF_042654605.1 Enterococcus eurekensis | reverse complement strand
TCACAACTTTGTTCTTCTTGTGGTCATAATGACGGCAAAAAAGAGCTAAATATTCGTGAATGGGTATGTTCAAATTGTGGAACAATTCATGACAGAGATATTAATGCAAGCATAAATATTAAAACCGAAGGACTTTCGGGGATCGCTTAGTCAATTTGCGTCCGTTAGGGCGTACTACCTAAGAATCCGACGACTTTAGTCGTGTGGAGTGTCAATGTCAGTAGCATGAATAATCTGGCTTCTCAACCAATCAGGATCGAAAGTCGACTCGACAGATGAAAGATCAATCTCTAACGTCGAGATACCCAATTTTACTATTTTAGCGTATTTAACTTCATCTATCCCATGCGTCACCTTCACTTCAATCATTAAGGGACGTTGATGCTTATACGCCAGGATATCCGGTCTGATGTCATCCACACGATGTTCTAAGATGACATGGTCAAACGTCACCATACGCGCTTTCGTTACTTCCTTGGTAAGATGCTCGTAACTCTCAATAACACTTGGTAAATACAATTGTTTATCTTCTTCAATGATTTCTTTTGCTTTTAAATGTAGCGCCGTTTCAACCGCATATTCACACTCATCGCCGCGATGATGCGCAAAACGCGGCGTAAAATCCTTTCGCGTCTTTGGTAACTTCGCTTGGAGCCTGACACCACAACTCGGACACACACAACGACAGCGTTAGCCAGACTCACTTGGGATAATCTCAGAAATATGGACCAATCTTTCTGATTTCCCTTCTTGACGTAAACCATAGGGTAGTTTCACCACATACAACCTTTCATACCTCCTCTTAGTTATAGATATAGAACATTCATTTAATACCTGAGGATACCTATATATATAAAGCGCTTGCATATAATTAAAACTCAAATAAAATAATCTATTTAGTTTGATAAATCACAATAGTGAATTGAACTTGACTCAATCCACTATCTCTTCCAATCGCTCATAGTCATCTGACGTAAATACGACGTGACTAAATATCGCTTAAATGATTTCATTCATTACCTCTTAACAATCATTCCACAAATCACAAATCTTTATCTCTAAAATGCCATAGAATAACATCGATGTCTCTAGGTCTCCAGCAATACTCATTCGAGAGTGCATTTAATTCGTGCGCTTTCTTTTTGAACTGCTCAATTAGATAAACGGCATCTTTTCTTTTGATATCTTGAGGATTAATTGCTTTAATGATTGCATCGTCTCGATATTCATCACATGTCAGTAAAGCACGGACAACCATCTCATCAACTGTACCGAAGTAACTCGGGAACAATAATGCTAACAGACCAGAAGCGCCAGCTACACCTAACCCATAAATCTCACCAGCTGCCTGTAATCCTAGTCTTGTCTTAGAGAGGTCAAAGCTAAATAACCCATCTTGGATTTCACTTAGTTCATTCATATCATTTTCATATTTTTTTAAAGATTTACGTGTAGACGCTAAGCGATGTTTTGCCGTATATTTCCAAACAAAATAATCATCATATAAAAAAGAGTAAAAATCCTCTACTGGTAAATGTTGGATATCTTCTGCTTTTAGTTTCGACATTTTTGTTTCGATCGAATCATCCCGTCCTGTTTCCATTGTTGCTTTTGCTAATGCATCTTTCCAAACACTTATTTCTTTCGAATTCCAAATCTCATTAATTTTCATGTTCCTTCTCCTCCTCAAACCTTTTTTATATTGACGATACGAAGACAAATAATTACACCGTTTGAAGATGAATCATCGCATCGTTTATATTAATTCTTATCACAGTATTTTGTATAAACGGGTTCTCTATGCGTTCCATACTGGCTAATACCTATTTACTCTAAATTATTAAAACGCTTTCAAATACAGCTATCGATTTTGCTCTATATTTCACAATGATAGATTATAAATCACTCAATATATTAATTATTTCAATCACTCGTAGCTATCTCCTGTAAATAAATACGTAGTCACCAAAGAATATCTACCCTAACAACGATACAACAAAATCTTGTTGATAAGGTGCGAACTGAATCGGGTATGTGCGATAATCCTCTTCGCAAATAATATAGTGTTTTGTATAATCCACACTACCGTGAAGCTTAATGATTCTTGGATGAGTACTTCCAGGCAGGTCGTTTTGACTCGTTAGAATCTTATAATTGAACTTCACATTAATTTTATCAATCGTTCTTTCCAAGAGAGTATCATAGTTAGTGGTGAATACATCTCTCCAATTCAAGGATAAGAGTTTCTTATGCAGCTCTCCTGGGATGTACATGTCATCATTAATATTTAATTCTATAAATTTATTTAGCTTGTTGCGTCCGAAAATCGATTTATATTCCTCGGCTAGTTTCAACACATTTTTTCCTGAAGTCTTCTTGATCTTTTGGATTTGCCATTTTTTCATCTCTACTTCATCTCTTGGCTTCTGATATAAAGCTTCAAACATCGACACAGCCAGCTCTTCCCAGTTCGGTGCAGATAGTTCATCATCAACGATGTCTGCATTCTTCGAAAATCCTGCACCAATCATGACCGATGCAGCACCATGTAAAGCAGGATCATGTATTCTCTTAGCAATATCCTCAATATATGAATCAATCAATGAACCATTCAAAAAATCACTCCTTCAAATATGTCCTTCTTCCTATATTCAATTCGTCTAAAATAGATTCACTAAGATTTTCTTGGACGTTTGGCTTCCTATCCCCGCGTATAGAGATAACTAGACAAACAATCAATCTTGACACTAGCTCTTCTCAAATCTTATAGTCCAAGATTGAACAACCTCGTTAAGTAAACGCTACTAACAAACCCTACAATATAGAAACATCTTTCTACCACCAGTCCTGAATAGCTTAACCAGTGATAGAAAGATATTACAATGTTATAACTCTATTAATCCTTGTTTCTGTTCAAAATTCCAAGCATCCCTTACCATCTCATCAATCGTCAATTCAGCTTTCCAATCAAGTTCGTATTCAGCTTTACTGACGTCGGCGTAGCACGTTGCGATATCTCCAGGACGCCTGTCGACAATCTCATAAGGAACTGCGACTTGATTGACTCTCATGAAGGCATTCACCATCTCCAAGACAGAGGTTCCTTTCCCAGTTCCAAGGTTGTAACAATTTACCCCTTTATTCAAATTCTCGATCGCCTTGACGTGACCTTTGGCTAGATCGACAACATGAATATAATCACGAACACCTGTACCATCAACCGTATCATAATCATCTCCAAAAATCGTTAATTTCGGTAGTTCACCTTTAGCAACTTTAGTGACAAAAGGCATCAGATTGTTTGGAATGCCATTCGGATTTTCTCCAAGAAGCCCACTTTCATGAGCACCTACAGGATTGAAATATCGGAGTAAACTGACAGCGAATTTCTCATGTGCATTTGCGATGTCTGTTAAAATCCGCTCACTCATTGCTTTTGTTTCGCCATAGGGATTGGTTGTTCTTTTTAGTTCAACCTCTTCTTTCAATGGTGAGGGCTGATCGCCATAGACAGTAGCAGAAGAACTAAAAACAAACTTCTCCACACCATACTTCAGACATAACTTGCTGAGAACCATGGTACTTACTAGATTGTTATAGTAGTATTCAAGTGGTTTTGAGACCGATTCTCCTACAGACTTTAATCCAGCAAAGTGAATGACACCCTCGATTTTATGATTAGTAAATATTTCTTCTACATCTAATTCGTTCGTCACATCGACTTGATAGAAAGTAGGTCTAACATTAACAACTGTTTCAATTTTATTAAGTACGTCAATCTTGGAATTGATAAGATTATCTGCAATAACGACGGTATGATTCGATTTTATTAACTCTATTACAGTATGGCTACCTATAAATCCTAGGCCTCCAGTTACTAAGATATTCACAGTCTCCACCTCTTTATCACTAAAGATATATTATTTTTAGCTATACTCCCTTATACATCTCATCGTAATAATTTGCGTATTCACCTGATAAGATATTTTCAGCCCATTCATTGTTATCAAGATACCACTGAATCGTTTCTTTAATTCCTTGTTCAAAGGTATACGCTGGCGCCCATCCGAGTTCAGTAGTAATTTTAGTATTATCAATAGCGTAACGTCTATCATGACCAGGTCTATCTTTAACGTGTTTGATTAAGTCTTCAGATTTTCCTAATGTACTAATGATTAATTTTACGAGTTCGATATTGGATTTCTCATTATTACCACCGATATTGTAAACTTCGCCATCTATTCCTTTATGAAGAACGGTATCGATTGCAGCACAATGATCCGATACATGTAGCCAATCTCTGACTTGCATGCCATCTCCGTAAATAGGTAGGTCTTTCTCTACTAAGCAGTTATTAATCATCAATGGGATGAGTTTTTCAGGGAATTGATATGGTCCGTAGTTATTACTACATCTAGTAATATTTACTGGCATCCCATACGTTTCATGATACGCTCTTACAATCATATCGGCACTTGCCTTGGATGCTGAATATGGACTATTGGGCATGAGAGGCATTGTTTCTACAAACATACCAGTCTCGCCTAGTGCACCATACACTTCATCGGTTGATACTTGAAGGAATTTCACACCTGGTTTATAGTCAGTACTATACTTATCAGCAGGATCTATTTTCCAGTATTTCTTCGCAGTGTCTAGAAGAACTTGCGTACCTAGAATATTCGTCGTTAAGAATATCTCAGGATCCTCAATACTTCTGTCTACATGAGATTCCGCAGCAAAATTCACAACTGCAGTAATCTCATTATCTCTAAAAATATCTTCAATCTGTTCTCTGTTACGAATATCCGCTTTGATGAATTCATAATTAGGATTAGTATCGATGTCTTTTAACGTTTCTAAATTACCTGCATACGTCAATGCGTCGATATTGATAATCTTATATTCTGGGTGTCTATCAAGCATTAATTTAACAAAATTACTGCCAATGAATCCTGCTCCACCTGTTATTAAAATTGTTTTCAAAATAATAATCCTCCTACGATTTTACTAATAGCTTGATACTTTGAATTGTTTTTGTTAAATCTTTACGTTTTAATATCAGATAGATCATATACGAGATCGCGTAAATAAACATTATCATCCAAGAATTAATAAACCAACCCGTTACTATAAATATAGTCGTTAGTAACATCTCTAAAATAATATCTTTTTTCACATGAATATTTAATTCATTCGCCAAATATAATTCTGCTAATGCTGCTCGGATTGCTAATAAAATAACAATACTTAATATTGCTACGTCTAAATTCTTTAATACTTGAGTAGTAAAGTAAGTCGCAATTAAACTCAGCCCCATTGTGATCATATTGATTTTCAACATCGTTTTCTCACGTCTTAGCGTCTTCAGGTATGTATTGATGAGCAGAGCCATCTTCCCTTCATATATAAACATTGGGAATACAAGTGCCATATACAATAGACTTTCAGCATAATCAGGAAGCCAAGCGGATATCACTAATTTTAAAGGATAATAAACAATTAAAAAACCTAACAAGACAACCATCAAAAAATCTCTCATAGTTGAATAAATATTTGCAAGCTTCTCTTTATTCGTTCTTCTCAAGATAGGAAACATGATAATGCCAACTGCATTAATAAAAATCATCATCATATTGGAAATGCTTAATGTTAATGATATTTTACCAAAAGTGGCAACATTCCATGATTGCTCAATACCAAATCGGACAATACCAATAATGAGCATACTCGCAATATTAGCGAACATTAATTTAATTCCTACACTAATATTGATGAAAATCTCATTAATAGTAAAATAAAACGTGCTTAAGCTTCTAAAGGCGATATCTTTACACATATAAGCTGCCAACAATAGAGTGATACATTTTCCAATTAAATCAGCAAAAATGAGTAACTTGTAATCTCGTATTCCAATAATTAGAAAAGCGGCTATTAAAAAAAGATATAGTACTCTATCCAACATCGTAAGACTAGCATATTGTTTAATTCGATTGGTTGCTTGTAAAATATAAAAGAACAATAATCTCGTATTTATCAAAATCGTTGCGATACCAACCATCTGAAGTATAAAATTACGATTTGTATCTTGCGAAAATATAAAAGAAGATCCCCAAATACATAATGCAATAATTGATTGACTTACAAATAATTCGATAAACTGAGAATGTAATAAATGTTTGTCTAGATCATCATATTCCTCTCCGCCATATCGCAAATAAATACCGTCATTCCACCCAAAATGTAAAAATCCGACATATGATGAATAAAAAATATATAATTGCCAATAACCGTATTCTTCTACTCCGATTAATTTTGGAATAATTAACACTACTAAGGTTGAAATAATCAACGATAATAAATTAGAAGAAATAGTATAGGACATGTTTTTTATAAAACTAATTGCTTTTATATTCAATATATTATCCTCATATTCGTATTATGATTGTTTTTCAAGAAATCGATTAAGAGCATCTTCCCAATGAGGCAAACGAAGAATACCTGCTTTATCAGTATTTTCTCTTAACATTCTAGAATTTAATGGTCTTTTAGCTTTCGTCGGATATTCTTGTGTTGTCACAGATTTAACAACTACTTGCTTATCTGTTTTTTCAAAAATTGATTGAGCAAATTCGGACCAACTGCAAAATCCTTCATTTACACCGTGGTAAGTTCCATATTGTTTCGTTAAAACAAGTCTAACAATATAATCTGCTAAATCTTTCGTATACGTCGGAGAACCAATTTGATCACTCACGATATTTAACTCACTTCGAGATTCCGCTAATTTCAACATTGTTTTTACAAAGTTATTTCCGTTTATTCCGTATACCCAAGACGTTCGAACAATGAAATATTCATCTAATAACTCACGAATAATTTGCTCTCCTTGTTCTTTCGAGTATCCGTAGTAATTTATGGGACTTGTCTGCTTATCTTCTGAATGTGGCTCTTCGCCCAAACCATCAAAAACATAATCCGTGCTAATATATACGACTTTAGCATTAATATCTTTGGCAGCCTTCGCTATAGCTCTTGTCCCTTCAACATTGACTGCATAACACATTTCTTTTTCTTCTTCTGCGTTATCCACCGCAGTATAAGCTGCACAGTGAATAATCACATCTGGTGTCTCTTTTAGAATATAATCTTTAATTTGTGCTGTATTTGTTAAGTCAAATTCTTCTCTACTTGGAGCTACAATATCTACATTTAACATTTGCAATGCTAAAACCACGTCATGTCCTAGTTGACCATCTCCGCCAGTTACCATAAATTTAGTACGAAAATTAACATCACTATCTTTTAAGAATAGCGCATTTAAATCCTTCTCCGATAAAATAGGGTTGGATACTTCCCAATCTATACCTATCTCAGGATCATCAAAACGAATACTACGATCAAATTCCGGAGAATAGATTTCATCAACTTTGTATTGAACTTCCACATCATCGGTTAATGTCACAAACCCATGAGCAAAACCTTTAGGAATTAAGAGTTGTTTGTGATTATCGTCAGACAATTCAACTCCTATCCATTGTTTGAATGTAGGAGAACCTTTTCGTAAATCAACCGCAACATCTAAAATTTTTCCTTTAGTGCATCTGACTAACTTTGTTTGTGCTTTAGGATTTAGCTGAAAATGAAGCCCTCTCAGCGTTCCCTTTTGCGCTGACATCGAGTGATTGTCTTGGATAAAATCAATATTTATACCTAATTCTTGAAATGCCGTTTTAGAATACGTTTCAGAAAACCAACCGCGATGATCTCCAAAAACTTTCGGTTCCACAATTAGAACATCATCTATCTTTGTTTTTGTAATATGCATTACGCGCCTCCACTTAGTATCTTATTTTGCCCTCGGCTACTTTTTTCAGATGTTGACCATATGGCGATTTGCCGTATTTTTCAGCTGAGTTCAAAAGTGATTGTTTATCAATCCATTGATTATGATAGGCAATTTCTTCTGGTGCAGAGATTTTGATACTTTGTCTCTTTTCAATCACTTGGACAAATTCTGTCGCTTCAACGAGGCTATCCATTGTCCCCGTATCAAACCAAGCATACCCTCGTCCTAACAATTGAACGTTAAGTGATTCTTCTTCTAAATATAGTCGATTCAAATCTGTTATTTCCAGTTCGCCACGAGCAGATGGTTTCACTTTTTTCGCAAAGTCAACTACTCGATTATCATAAAAATATAGTCCGGTAATACAATAATTTGATTTCGGTTTTTCTGGTTTTTCTTCAACTGAAATCACTTTCCCATCCTCATTAAAATCAACGATTCCAAATCGTTCAGGGTCGTTCACATAATATCCGAACACCGTTGCTTTTCCATTTTGTGCATTCGCTTTTGCTTCTTGTAAAAGAGAAGTAAATCCATTCCCGTAATAAATATTATCGCCTAAAATCATCGCAACATCATCATCGCCTATGAATTCTTTACCTATTATAAAAGCTTGAGCTAAACCATCTGGAGAAGGTTGTTCAGCGTATGACAAATTAATGCCAAACTCATGACCATAGCCTAAAAGTTTTTTGAAATTAGGCAAGTCATGTGGTGTTGAAATGACGAGAATTTCTTTAATACCAGCTAACATAAGAACTGAGAGCGGGTAGTATATCATTGGTTTATCGTAAACAGGTAGAAGTTGCTTACTTGTAACCATGGTTAATGGATATAGTCTTGTTCCAGAACCACCTGCGAGAATAATTCCTTTCATTGTAATCACCTCTGTTTATTTTATTATTCATCAAATTGATTTAGATACCTATTCTTTCTTTACGTCATCTAAAAAGATTTTCAATCTTCTTTAGCAGTTTAATGTACCATTTAAGGATAGTTAATCTTTTCAAAAAAGACTTTTTAAACATTAGTAAAGACGTTAATTAATTTATAAAATACAAACCTAGTGAAATTGCTAGTACTTATATTTTAAAATTAAAGAATTCTTCCCCATTATAGGGACTGACGGCTTTGAATTTATCTATGATGATTTATTGAAAATAATCGATTTTTAATTTCCACTCCCTGTAGCATTATTAACTATTGAAATTCTGTTTTAAGACATTCATATCTCAATTTTTCTATCACTGATTTTATATTTTTTCTCGATACGATGATGTGTTTTTTCGACATATTTTTTAATTGTATTTATTAATTATTAAGATTATTTTGAATAGTTTTTTTGACTTTGAATTTTAGGAAGTTATTCTATTAAAAATAGAAATTTAAAGTTTGTATTAGTACTCTATTATTTTTCGAAATTTTCGTTATATGAGAATCTATAATATAAATTTTTCTACAACCAATCAACAACAAAGTAAGCAGAAGAAAAAATATTCCTATATTCCCTAAATATTCTTTCGGCAAACTATTACCTAAGATTTTCTTGATGAATCTACAAGTGTCATGATTTATTCATACAAGAAAATACTTTAACTTGGGATATTAAAAAATAATTGAAGTATTGTAGACAATACTTCAAACTTATTTTCATATTTTACGTATCAAAAACAATGTTTTAAAAATAATATTATCTAAAAAATTCATTCTATACGTTTTCCCTATAAATATATATTTAATTTTCTGACTAAATCCTTTCTTAGTATTAATAAACGCTAATAATTCTTTTTGGCTATTGACATTCATATCATCGTAATGTATTTCATACAAATAATCAGCGTGGATCATTATATATTTTAATCTATTATTGACTTTTTTTAGTTGGGATATTCTTCTTTTCCATTTATCTAATAAATTAAAATCTGAACCAACTGTATTTTTCCCATGTTGTCTATATAAAATTCTAGATTCATAATCATATACTACTTCGCCTACTCCACTAACAACTTGATACATCCACCAATCGTGCATTCTTAAATCGCTAGGTAGCTCTTTTATAATCAGATTTCTTGCTTCACTATTAATTACGAGTGTACATCCAGGAATAACGTTCTCAACTAGAGCATTTTCAAATGAAGGGCGAAATTTATCATTTCTTGTTTCTCTTATAAAATTAAGATTTTCATCTACAACTGTTAGGCCAGACCCATATAGTAAAGGTTTTTCTCCTCTTTCAAGTAATTTATCTATAGCTCTCGAAATTTTAGTTTCATGCCAATAATCATCTTGATCACAGAATGCATAATACTCCGATCCTCCACTTTCTTTTAATAATTCAAAAAAGCTATTTGTTGGACCCATATTTTTACCATAAATAATTCTTACATTGCTATAGCTAGAAAACTTTTCCAGTATCTGATAGGTGCTATCAACTGATCCATCGTCTCTAATGCTAATAATAAAATCTTTGTAGTCTTGCTGTAGTAAACTATTTAAAAGATTCTCAAGATATTCTTCCCCGTTATAGGTAGAGAGTAATATATTTACTTGTCCTTTTTTCATTTTATTCATCCTTTGACTTAATATTTGACATTTTAGTTGACGTTGAATTATAATTTATCGACATTAATGCAATTAATATCCACAATAAACTATTTCTAATGCCATTATGAGTAACACCATACAACATGATAAAGAATAATGGATACCAGCACTTATACCTACTAGTAATTATAGATTTTATCATTAATGTTATAAATAAAATCAAACCAAAAATTCCATATGATACTTGTAAATTACCCAAAGTGGAGTGAAATTCTAAAGAAGAACCGTCAAATCTATAATATGCACCTTCACCTGAGCCAAAAATCCAGAATTGCGGATATTCAGTAATCCTGAAATACCCTCTTACTTCAGAAGTTCGAGCAATTTTATCAGAAGTACTACCTAGTCTAGTCTCTAATGATTGCAGTAAAGTATTTTCATGGATAATTGAAGTATTTATGTAAAGAATAAAAAAAACAAACAAAGCCACCGTTATTAATAAAATCAAATACTTCTTCTTAAATCTTTTCCCATTTTTAAAAATTAAAAGTCCCGTTAAAATACCAAAATAAGATATTATCGCTGCATTTGATAGTGAAATTATTGATAGAACTCCTGTTGTAACAACACCAAAAAGTAGCCATTTAGTTTTTATTCTAATATGAAAGTTAAGAAACACTAAAATTCCAAAAATAAGTATGGCGAAGTACCCTAACTGATTAGGATTATTAAAACTTAATGTATAGCGTCCTCCTCCATAATTATCTCCTATACCATAAAATAACATGAACAGTTGTGTTAATAAAGCTCCAATTATCCCAATCATTATATATTTAAAAAATTCATCTTTATAAATATGCGCTAGGTTTACAGTAGTGATAAATACACCAAAATTATAAATATAAAATAACGATGATTTTATAAAGATGTACTCACCCATTATAAAACTCCATGTGAAATTAATACTTACAACGTATAAAATAAACATAAATGAAATTAAGATACTTTGTTTTCCTTGCACTGAAGTAGTTAGAGTCATTTTATTATTTATCAAATTACTTATAATTATAAGTATCATTACTAAATCAGAAATTTGAGGTAGCCCACTTTCCCAAAAATAGAAAGGCGTTAAAATCAAATATAACGAAAATAAAACTAAAATTTTTTTTACTGATTTTTTATCCACAGCTTTATTATTAATTTGGTTACTTATTGTCATAAAGATTCCTCTTGTACCAATCAATAGCTTCGTAAATTCCTTTTTCAAAACTCCAACTAGGATTGTAATTCAACATATTTTTTGCTTTAGTAATATCAGCATTACTATGCTTAATATCCCCTTTTCTACCTGGACCAAAAATAGGTTCTATCTCTTTCTGGAGTGCTTTACATAATGAGTAGTAAACATCTATTAAATACTCTCTTCCCCCATAGGCAATATTAAAAGATTCTCCTGCAACTTCTGAAGATGCCTTGCAAGCTTTCAAGTTCGCTTCAATCACATTCTCGATATAAGTAAAATCTCTACTTTGCTTTCCATCACCATTTATAGTCGGTTGTTCGTTATTTAGTAATTGTTTAATAAACTTAGGTAATACAGCAGCATATGCTCCATTTGGATCTTGTCTTTTTCCAAAAACGTTAAAATATCTTAGTCCATATGTATCAAGACCATATAATGATGAATAAAGACGTCCATATTCTTCGTCTATTTTCTTCGTGAGTGCATAGGGGGACAAGACATGTCCTTCTCTTCCTTCTCTCTTTGGGAGATTTGGTTCATCTCCATAAACTGATGAACTCGAAGCATAGACAAATTTTTTAACACCTTTTTGTCTAGCAGCTTCCATCATATTCAGCGTACCACGAATATTAATTTCCTCATATAACAATGGCAATTCTATACTTCGAGGTACACTTCCCCAGGCTGCTTGATTAAGAACATAATCTACACCTTCACAGGCTTTCAGACATATTTCTAAATCACGAATATCTCCTTTAATAAATGAATAATTCGGATTATCAATAAATAAGTCAATATTCTCTTGTTTACCGTTAGAGAGATCATCCAAACATCTAACTAGATATCCTTTATTTAATAAAACTTCACAAAGATTAGAACCAATAAATCCAGCTCCACCTGTTACTAGGAAGACACTCTCTTTTTCAAATGTAATATCTTCATAACCCATGTTACAAACATCCTCTCTTTACAATCTCCAGTACTTATATCCCGCTTCCTCATATTCTTTTCTATCTAGTATCCCTTTAATATCAATGATTACTTTATTTTTATTTGATCCTTTTTTAAACATTTCATCAAAATCTTCTTGAGATAGGTTTATGAATTGGTCATGTCCCACTGCCACAACAATAACATCTGCTTCTTGTACATCGGCTATTTCATCGAAGGTAATTCCATATTCGTGTTTAGCTTCTTCTTCATCTGCTTGAGGATCTGCAATCATAGGTGTTATGCCATATTCTTTTAGTTCTTCTACAATATCAATAACTCTTGTATTTCGTGTATCTGGACAATTTTCTTTGAATGTAAATCCTAAAATTGCAACTTTTGCCTCTTTCACTGGAACATTTGCTTTAATCAGATTTTTTATGAGATTCTCAACAACATATTTACCCATATCATCGTTAATTCGTCTTCCAGAAAGAATAATTTGAGAATGATAGCCCATTTGTTCAGCTTTATACGTAAGATAGTAAGGATCGACACCAATACAATGTCCTCCGACTAGACCTGGGGAGAAATTCAAAAAATTCCATTTTGTACTAGCTGCTTTAAGAACTTCTTTTGTATCGATTTCCATTTTATTAAAAATAATTGACAGTTCATTCATAAAGGCAATATTGATATCTCGTTGAGAGTTTTCAATCACTTTTGCTGCTTCAGCGACTTTAATTGAAGCAGCTCTATGGACACCAGCGTCTACTACAAGTTCATAGACTTTTGCAATCACATCTAGAGATTCCTCATCCATGCCAGAGACAACTTTCACGATAGTTTCTAGTCTATGTACTTTGTCTCCTGGATTAATTCTCTCAGGAGAATACCCTACTTTAAAATCTTCGCCACATTTCAGCCCAGATTCTTTTTCTAGAATAGGAATACAAATTTCTTCTGTTACTCCTGGATAGACGGTTGATTCAAAGACCACGATTGATCCTTTAGTAAGATTACGTCCAACGGTTCTACTCGCAGATTCTACTGGTTTCAAATCAGGTGTATGATCGGAATTAACAGGCGTAGGAACCGCCACAATATGAAACTTGGCTTCTTTAAGTTTCTTCTCATCTGCGGTAAATTCTACGGTTGTTTCTTTAATAATTTCATCGCCAACTTCTTTAGTTGGATCAATTCCTTGATTGTATAAATTTACTTTTTCTTGACTAATATCAAATCCAATTACTTCAACTTTTTTTGCAAATGCTACAGCGATGGGCATTCCTACATAACCTAGTCCTACAAGTGATATTTTTTCTTTTCTATTTTTAATTTTTTCGTATAAGGTCATTATTAGATACTCCTCTATAAATTCATATATTTTATCATATCATGATTCACTTTATCTACATTAAATCTCGTCTGACATAAATTTAAGCTTGCCTTACCCATTTCAACAACCATCTCGGGATTTTTTATAAACCATTCCATTTTTTCTGCCAATAAGTTGATGTCTTTTATAGGAACTAGGAATCCATTTTCTCCTTCATTTACAGTTCCTCTACATCCCGGCGCATTCGTAGTAATAATAGGTCTAGCCATAGCCATCGCTTCTAATACAGTCCTAGGGGTACCTTCTCGATACGATGGCAAGACAAATACTGAAGCTTTTGCATAGTACTTAGAAACATCATTAGTCTCACCAAAATATTCAATTATCCCTTTCTCTATATACGGTTTTAATTCGGTCATACTCATTGAATCCTGCATATTTTCTACAGCACCTAACAACATAAAGGTGACATTAGGATACTTAATTTTTACCTTCTTAGCAGCTTCTAAATATTCTCTAATACCTTTACTGTATAAAACGCGAGATAACATGAAGAATGTAATATTATCGGGATATAATGTAGGTTTAAAGTTCTCCATATTTACACCCGATCCGCTAACTAGTCTACACTTTTTTTCTTTAATTAAACCACGATCTATAAATTCCTTCATGTCATCACTATTCTGAAAAATTACATTTGTTGAAGAATTTAAACCCAGCTTATATAATAATGAAGCGAAAAATCTAATTATTTTTGCCTTAAATGTTTCCGCTGTAAATACATAACCCACACCTGTAATCATAGAATTAATATTTTTAATTCCTGCTAATTTTGCTGCAATAGAACCATAAATTACTGGTTTAATTGTATAGCTTAAGATGGCATCTGGTTTTTCGCTTTTAAAAAATCTCAAAAGTTTAATAGTATACTGTAAATCTGCTATTATATTAATTCCAGTTTTATCTAACTTAATTTTTTCAAATCGAACTCCTAATTCTTGAATATGTTTTATTCCCTCATCATTCGGACCTGTCACAATCACGTCATAACCTTTAGCTTGTATCTCCTTTATCAAATCTCCTCTAAAATTATATACAGTTCTATTTTTGGGGGATATCAATATAAATTTCATATTTACGACCTCTTCTTATTAGCACCTTTATAAAATAGCGTCCTATAATAGTAGTATATTTTTTCTATCCAAATTCTATGTGAATGGAAGTATAAATTTTTAATTTCCACATCCATATCATGAATATTTTTATTGTAAAGTTTAATTACATTTTTATGAACACGATCGGTTTTTCTGTCATCGTGTGGAAAAGATAAAAATAGTTCAAGAAGTTTTCTATTATTTATTGGCATTGTGACATTGTGACAAAAATCGAGTGAAGAAGTCACAGATGTCCCCCAAGCCCCCATTCGAACCTCCCAGTAAAAAAGATCTGTATGTTCGAAATTAAATAATGGTCCTGTTAATCCAATCTCATTCATAAATTCTTTATATACTTCATCAGATTTTCTTAATAAATTAGGAGTTAAAAAATATCGTGTTTGAAATATACTAAAATGTCTTTCTGTTAATTTAACTGGCATATCTACTTCGTATTTTCTCTCTAAAAAAACTCTTGCAGTTTCTGAAGCCCATGATTTCAACTCAATATCAAAATCATTTAATCTATATAATGTAATCATTTTTCGTATTTCATGGTCGGCAGTATTTTTAAAATAGGATGAGTTATGATTAATTATTTTTTTCAAAACTTCAAAATCTTCAACATCTTCATTTTTATCAGGAATTGGATATACATCATGCTTTAAATTTAGTTCCTCACAAATTAATCCAGCAGCTTTTGCATCTATGATTTCGGGTTCCTTACAATGAAAACTAAAATATTTGTATTTATCATACAAACCGTTTGCACAAGCTAATGTTGTCTTACTATCAGTTCCCCCAGTCAACGAAATAGCAGGTTTATCCCATTTAAGAGCTGCTAGAGATATATTATTATGCATAATTTTTCCGATTTTATTAATCCCATCATCAAACTCATTTTGATTAGAAATTTCTGCATGTGGTTGCACAGGATAAAACCGGATAATTTTAAAATTATTATCATAATTAAAATAAGTATTTCCGCCTAATCTTTTAAGCTCTTTATATGGACTCATATTGCCTGGTAGATGCTTGTTCCCAATGTTATATGGTTTTGAATGAACTAATTTATTGACGAATAAGTCCATGGTCAAATCACACAAGTCACCAACTAATTGAGGGTGTGAGGTAATCCATATTTTATCTTCTACTCTCCCAAAATAACATGACTTCATTCCTGAACAATCTTGTACACCAAAAATTAAACCTTTATAATTAACTACAATCAAATGAATACCCGTTAATTCATTGACTTTATCAAAAAATTGTTCTTTACTAATTTTATATTGGCTAACTAAGTCTCTCAAAATTTGATTTTCATCATGTACAAAATCAAATGGATTATAAGCATGTCCTATAATAGCAATTTCTATATCTTGTTCAGAATATCTGTAAAAATCTTGTGCTTTATGATAATAAATACTTAATTGATTCCCATTTGTTAAAGTTCCAAAATTTATTTTATTCCAGTTGTTATAAAAAGGATAGGTATCATCAAAATCAATATTCTTATCTGTAATTAAATATCCCCTAATAAATAATGTCTCTCTATACTTTGGATATACATCTAATATTTCTTCAATTTCTTTTTTAGTATGCATTTTTGGTTCCTCTCGTATTAAATACTATTTTGTAATATTACTTAAAATCAATTTAAATAGTCTCTCGTTCACTTTATCAGAAACAAATGAATTATGAGGTGTGATGATTACTTTCTCAAACTCCCATAAAAAACTATTACTTAAAGGTTCTTTTTCAAAAACGTCTAACGCTACTCCTAAAAATTTATCTTCTTTCAAAAAATTGACAAGAGCTGTTTCGTCGATAATTCCACCTCGAGAAACATTTACGATAATTGAATTATCTTTCATTATTCTCATTTTATCTTCATTCAAAATATGTTTTGTCTCGTCTTTCAATGGTAATGTAAAAATAACAACATCTGATTTTCTTAATACCTTTTCAATGTCATCAATTAAAAATGCTTCATCTATATATTTGTTTTCATGTTTTCTTCTAGCAACACTGATTATATTCATATCAAACGCTTTTAATCTTTTTGATATTTCGTATCCTACTTCACCATAACCTATTATGGAAGCTGTCTTGCCTGTTAATTCAAATAAATCTCTTTGTTTTTCCCATTTATGTAAACGTTGATTTTCATAAAAAAAATGACTCTTTTTATATATTTCTAAAATCTTAAGAACCGTCCATTCTGCCATCGGGATACTATATACTCCCTTAGCACTAAAAAGTTGAATATCATTTTTATATATATAATCAAGAGGAACCCTATCTAATCCTGCACTCGTAAGTTGAATAAATTTAAGACTTGTAAAATTATTGATATCATTATGTAAAAATAAACTGTTACAGACAACAGCATCAATATCAGCGACATCGATTGTTAATTTTTCTCTCTCATCTTGGATGAAAATAATATTGTATCCCAAATTCTCTAATATATTCAATTGTTTTTGACTATATTTAAATGCTCCAGTGAGTAATAATTTATTCATCTAATTTCACCTTTTGATTGCTGATTGAATTGATTTTATTTATTATACTTAATCTGTTTTCTTCAAAAAAATCTCGATTCTTTTTACTTAATTCGTTCTCATAACGACGAACTTCAGAAATTCCTCTTTCAAATAATTCTTCAGCCTCTTCAATATTTTTAATTTTATTCATATCACAGAAACTTCTAGAGAGAATTACCATTGTTGAATTTAGTCTGTAATGTTCTCCAATAATATATTCAGCTGGGAGGGCCCCCTGTCCTAATTGAGCGATACCACCAAATCCATATGGAATATTTTTTTCTTTAAACTTATTGCATAGTTTTTCAACAGTTCCGTCTGATAATAGTTCAAACATGAATGTAAGACCGTATCCCAGATGAAGATCATTTAATCCAATATGAATAAAATCAATTCCATCAACACTTAAAATATCATCTATAACTCCAACAGCCTCTGGAGTTTCCAATAATAACATTGTTTTCACTCTTCCAGATACATATCTAACAAAAGTTTCTACTTCATTTTTAGTTTTAAAAAAAGGCAACATAATGATATCTGCTCCATCAGCAATAACTCGATCAATTTCAGCTTTAGATCCTTGAAATATTGGATTTACTCTAACAATTAGCTCTGATGTATGAAGAACTTCTTTGATTTTTTTTACATCAGTAATATGATGTCTCGATATCACCGTGTCTAGATGGCCTTGTCTATCTTCCTTACCGTTTATTTCAAGATCAATAAACAGCCAATCGACACCACTTTTTTCTGCGACTTTTGCTACCTCAGTATTATTTGTTATATACATTAATTTCAAAGCCATAAAGTAACCTCCAAATAAATATTTTTACGCATTAGTATTTTTCTTCGAAGCAGTCTCTTTTACATTAAGGTTATCGTCCATTCGTAATACTTTGAAAATAGTTTTGAAGAATATCATCAAATCAAAATAGAATGACATCTTCTCTACGTACTCAACGTTTAGTTCAATTCGTCTTGGCCATTCAACTTCTTTTCTACCATTAACTTGAGCCCATCCTGTAACGCCAGGACGAACTTCAAACATTCTTTTTTGTTCTGTCGTATATTCATTATACGGCCAAGGATGATAAGTTAACGCAGGTCTTGGTCCAATAAGTGACATATCTCCCTTTAAAATATTAATAAATTGTGGAAGCTCATCTATACTCGTTTTACGAATAAATTTTCCTACTCTAGTGACTCTAGGATCACCTTTTTTCTCATAAACACCACTTTTTTCAGCATCTACACACATAGATCTAAATTTATAAATCTTAAAAACTCTACCATTTAAACCTAATCTCTCTTGTTTAAAGATTATAGGTCCTGGGGATTCAAGCTTAATTGCTACTGCTGTTACTAACAATATTGGAAAAGTAATAATTAATCCAACCGTTGAAATTGTTATATCAAATACTCTTTTGAATAATTTATAAATCATATACGTTCATCCCCCTTTACCTACTACCACTTTTATTTGAATATTCGCTCTTCTTAAAATCTTAATTACCTGATCATGTATTGTTTAAGTGTCAGCGTATTCTAAAAGTACATTATTAAATTTCTGTTATAACTATTAAAATTTTCTATTTATAGCATTTTCATACTTTTATTCCGCTTATGTCAAAAAACATATCCAATCAAGAAAGTTTCTATTTATCAACAACATAGTTATAACTCAGAGTATATTTTATTTAATTTGCTAGCGATTCGCAAATGCCACAACTTCTTTCGCTAACAAGCAATCATCTTCTGATAATTTCTCCACAAAATCCATCACTTCTTCGAGTTTCGCTCCTTTGATATTTCCAACAAAAATTTTATCAAAGACTTGTTGGTCATTGCGTTCTTCATCAAGAAGAAGTTCTTCATAAAGTTTTTCACCGGGACGAATACCGCTTTCCACGATTTTAATCTCATTTTCGGTATAACCGCTGAGTTGAATCATGTTTTTCGCCAAATCAACGATTTTGACGGGTTCTCCCATATCTAAAACGAAGATTTCGCCACCGCTTGCTAGTGCACCGGATTGAATCACGAGGCGACTTGCTTCAGGAATCGTCATGAAGTAGCGGGTCATCCGAAAATCGGTAATCGTAATCGGACCACCTTTGGCAATTTGTTCCCGGAATACCGGAATCACACTACCACGGGAACCTAAAACATTACCAAAGCGAACTGCTGAGAATTTGGTTTGACTGTTTTCGTTGAGTCCTGTCACAATCAGTTCGGCAATACGTTTGGTTGCACCCATCACGTTTGGTGGATTATTGGCTTTATCGGTTGAAACCATCACGAATTTTGCAACACCTGCTGCTTTGGCAGCTTCGGCAACATTTTTTGTACCGTAGACATTGTTTTTAACGGATTCTCTTGGATTAGCTTCCATTAATGGCACGTGCTTATGCGCTGCCGCATGATAGACAATCTCTGGTCGATACTCAGCCATGACGTCCATCATCCGTTGTCGATCTTGCACGTCGGCAATGACTGGGATGATTTTGGTGCTTTTTGTGGCAAAGTTTTGGCGTAATTCACGTTCAATTAAGTAAATCGAATTTTCGCCATGCCCCAATAAAATTAAGGTTTTCGGCGTAAACTGCATCACTTGGCGACAAATTTCGGAACCAATCGAACCACCCGCTCCCGTAACGAGAATAACTTTATCCGTCAATTGGTCTTTGATTTGTTCAATATCCAGTTTCACTTCTTCTCGTCCGAGTAAATCGACGACGTCAATGTTTTTTAAACGTGAGATACTAACTTTCCCCGAAGCCAGTTCTTCCATTGACGGCATCGTATTGACTTTGACTTTTGTGGTCTTTAATAAGGCAATGATTTCCCGCAATCGCTTCGGTGTCAATGACGGAATGGCAATTGTCACCATGTCAATTTGATGCTCTTTAATTAAATCAGGCAAGTCTTCAATCATTCCTTTGACTTGAATACCTTCTAAATAAATCCGTTGTTTATTTGGATCATCATCAATCAGACCGATAATGTTAATTTCATGTGCAGTAAGTGAATGCGTCACGCTATTAATTAAGATGCGCCCAGCTTCTCCCGCACCAATAACTAGTGTCCGTTGTGCCTTTTCGCCTCGATCTTTACGCCAACCGTTTTTGTGTTCGATATACAGTCGCCACATCAAGCGACTCATCACAATCAGTAAGGTGCTGACTAAAAAAATAAACGTCATCATGCGTTTACTAAAGGAACCGTAAAAGAGCCAATTCAACAATAAACTACTAGCTGCCATTGACGTTGTCGCGAGTACGATGGCAATAATTTCTTGTAAATTCGTATAACGATTCATGCGAGTAAAGACTTTAAAGAGAACACCAAAGACAAAATACATCCCGGTCGTAATCAACATCATCCCTGGTAAAGAGGATACTTCGATTGAAACAAAAGGATCCATAAATAAATAGGCAAATAGATTGGAAAAAAGTAAAATCAATAAATCGACGAGTGCGATAATCATGATCTTGCGTTTTCTTGTTAACACAAACACTCGAATTCCCCCTAAAAAAATCCAAATTTTTTCTTTTTCACTTCTGTGTAACTTGGATAAGAGACCTCATCACCATTAACGAGGTCTCTAGCGACCTGTTGCATCTGCAAGACTTTTTCTTTGCCCCATTCTTGCTCGATGATTTCATAGGCTTCTTTTAAATAAAAACGGCGTTTCGTCACGCCATGCGCATCGGAAGCGACCATCTGGACGAGATTATGTGTTACCATCTCGTGCGCTGTCTTTTGAATGTTTTTGCCGAAAATACCGACAATGCTTGGTGCAGTTAGTTGCGCCAAACAGCCCATCTCTAAAAACGGGATTAGGCGATTCGGATCTTCGCGAAACATCGCATTGCGTTCTGGATGGACAATTACAGGAACCTTGCCTAATGTTCGGAGTTCAAAAAATAATGACTCACTATAAGCCGGGACGTCCATTGTCGGGAATTCCAGCAGCAAATACGTATCGGTCAAATCGGTAAATAACAGTTCATCTTGGTTTAATAAGGTGAGGAGTTCGCCCGTGACGTGCACCTCTTGACCTTCGAGTAAGGTCAGTGGGAGGTGGCGTGCGTCAAGGACGGATTGTAAGTGGTGAACAGCCGCAATGATTGATTTTTTATCATTTTCATAGCGTCCGTTGTTGTGATGCGGGGTACATAAGAGGTGGGTAATGCCTTGTTCGATTGCTTGTTCCGACATTGCAAGGCTTGCTTGTAAGCTTGCAGCTCCGTCATCGACTGCGGGTAAGATATGGCAATGTAAGTCAATCATGCGTATTCACTTCCTTTCTCACTTGAATGGTTCAATTCTTTTTAAGTTCATTTTTTTAAGTTCTATTTAAGAAAACTTGTTTTTAATAGTAATAGTAACCTTGGTCACGATTGTTTGTCGCGCCGTTGTAGACGACACCTAAGACTCTGGCTTGCACTAACCCAAGCGCTTCTTTGGCTTTCGCGATTGACTCTTTGCTTGTCACATTCTCCCGAACGACGAGTAACGTCCCGTCGACCTTCGAAGACATGATTTGCGCATCGGTCACGGTAATGACTGGTGGCATATCGAAAATGATAAAGTCATAGACTTGTTTGAGCTCCATCTTCACTTGATCCATTCGTTTAGAGTCGATTAATTCGGACGGGTTCGGTGGTTTTGGACCACTCGTTAACACGTCAAGATTGTCGACAAATGTCGGTTGACAACTTTCAAGGACCGATTGGTTCGTACTTAAGACGGTACTCAAGCCACGGACATTCGGTAAATGAAACGTCTGATCGACGGTTGGTTTTCGCATATCTGCATCCACCAGCAAGACTCGTTGTCCTGATTTGGCAAAGACAATGGCTAAATTCGCAGCGGTTGTTGATTTTCCTTCAGCCGGTCCTGAAGAGGTAATGACCATTGACTGCAAGCGACGATCAACCGAAGCTGCAAATTGAATATTCGTACGGATGGTGCGATATTGTTCCGAAATGGGAGAAGACGGGTGAGTTAACGTAATCAGTCCAACCGCTCGTTTCGATGCTTCTTTGTTTTGTTTTTTTGACATTCGCTTCTCCTCCTAGACTTTCGAGCGACTACGACGTCCCACTTCACTCGTAGGAGTTGTCGGTTTTGCCGTTGGTTTATTCGCTGGTTTCGGTACGTATTGGGCATTGATTTCTTTGGCACTCATCAGTGGAACGGTTCCAAGAATCGTAAGTTCTAGATTCTCCGAAATAAAACGTGGGTCTTTGACCGTGCGATCGAATAGTTCAAAGACAAAGGCTAAGCCGACACCGACCATCATGCCTAATATCAGACCAATCGCTAAGTTCAATTGATTGTTTGGCGAAATTGGTTTGGGACTTGCCACCGCACTTGAAACAATCGTTACGGTATCAACGTTCGTTAAGATACTCTTAACGGTTTCCTGGAAAACTTCAGCGGTCACGTTGGCAATTGCTGCGGCATTACTTGCTTTACCATCGGTTGCTTGAATCGAGAATAATTGTGAATTTTGCGCTTGAACGACTTGTAATGATGCTTTAATTTCACCTGGCGTCATTTTTATGCCGTGTTGTTCTGCTAGGCGACTTTGCACTTCTTGTGCTTGCCCGTCTCCTTGTAAGATAATGTCTTTATAGGTGTTTAGCATTTGTAAGTTGAAGTTAATATCATTGACGCTTGTTGTTTCTGACTGTGGTAAGGAAACGATTAATTGCGCACGAGAACTGTATTGTGGGCTCACAACAAAAAAGGTGAAAACTCCAGCAAGTCCTAATCCGACAAATGTACAGGCCAAAATCGTCAACAAACGTTTGCGAATAATATCAAATATTTCTTTTAAACTAATTGTTTCTTCCATGTTTTCTCTACTTTCTATTCATCACTTATACGTAATGATTGTTTATTATTTTTTAATAGACGCTTCCCATTCCTAGTTGTTGACTCACACTATCCAATTGTTCAAGGAATTGTGCTTTTATTTCAGGATTCCGAACTTGTGCGATACTTTCGCTTACACTATAGTAGCGATCATACGTCGCTGATTCGGTGATTGTATCATTATCAAGCATCTCGTCAAAATTTGCATTCAGCTCTTGGATGCGATTGAATTGCGCTTGCGCAAAACTAACGTATTCTTCTGCATTTGCTCGCCAATCGGGAATTTCAATTGCTTGTAGTTTGTCTTTAAGGTCATTCAACTGCTTTTCGGTCACGTCAGTTGTCAAAACGACATCATTGGTCACCGTCTGCCAGTCAATCGTATCATTTGTAAATAATGCCAAAATTTCTGACTGAAGATTGAATTGTTTTTTGATGCCATTGAATTCCATTTGCAAGTCTTCTTTTTTCTGCGCAAACGTTGCGACCTCATCGGGTAACGCTTTGGCATTGACATCGAAATCTTCAGCCGATACTTTCATTCTAGCTAAGTTATTTTCTATTTTATCAATGATTTCTTTTGTTAACGTTGGCTGTAAAAATTCCTTTTTCTCATCTATATAAGCCTTACCAATCATTTCTTCTAATGTAGACAGTTGCTTTTTTTGACTAACGATTGATTCAGCAATCTGATCGACTTGTTGCAGCTGTTGATTCTCTTTTGTTCTTTTAAAACCAACCACATTGATGCCTATTGCCAGAATCGCAATCGTAAGCACTCCCAAGCCCTTTCCAACTTTTTTCATTCTAGGTAACAACCTCCTCAAATCATTCTATTTCTTATGAAGTCTTTTACAAAAAAATGAGAACATGTTTATTATAATCAAAATCGACTGTAAAAGAAAGGCTATTAATACATTTAGAAATATTAATGAATTATTTTTATGCAGTAAACTCTGAAAAACCATTGAAATAAGCATTTTTTATTCGACAACATTATAGATATATTCTCATAGTTTTCAAACAATTACTATCTGTAACGAGTTTCTCTGTGCCCTTTTTTATTTTTTGTTCGTCTTTTTATCCGAAAAATAATGCGTCCTTAATAGATACATTATTTGGCAAAGAAAAAAACCACGAGAATGTAAATCATTTCTCGTGGTTTTTAGTCTGATTCAATTAATCTAAAATGGTTACTTTGACGTTATAACGGCGTCCCCAGGCATAGCAAGCTTCCTCACTATCTAAATGGACGTCTAAAATATTTCCTTTAATCGCGCCTCCGGTATCGGCTGCTAAAGCAATCCCGTAACCTTCAACTTCCACAATCGTGCCTAATGGGATCACACTTGGATCGACCGCTACAACACGTGGGTTGACACGTAAATCAACACCCATTGCGGTAAAGAAACTTGATCCCGCTTCTTTATAGGAATACGCAGTTGATTCCATGTATAGGACCTTGTTGCCACTGTTTGACGAATTGTCGCTATTATTCGCTGGTGGCGTTGGGGTCGGCGTTGGGGTCGTTGGTTTTTCGGGTGCTGGTGTACTTGGTTTTTCGACCGGTTTTGATGGTGTTTCTGGTTGTTTATTGGCTTCTTCTTTGGCTGCTTGTTCTGCTGCTTCTTTCTCGGCTGCGGCCTGTTTTTCAGCCTCTTCTTTTGCACGCGCTTCTTCCGCTGCAATTCTTGCAAGCTCGACTTCTTTGCTTTGAGCAATCGACGCTAAGGCATTTTGATTTGAGGCTAATTGCTCTTTTAAACTTAAGACTTGTGCATCTAACGTTTGCGCTTCAGCTGTTAAGTTTTCTTGGTTGCTAACCAAAGTCGCCTGTGTCGCTTTGGCTTCTTGTTCTAACTCTTGTAATTTCTTTGTGTCCGCATCTAAACTTTCGATTGCATCTTTCTCAGCGCTTTGCAACATCGTGATGGCATATAAGTTGGTCACTAATTCTTGGATACTTGCAGATTCAAGTAAATAGGCGATTTTATTGTCCCCAACACTATTGACTTGTAATTGACGTAAACGCTCGGCAACCATCTCTTTGCGGCGAGCAATGGTTTCTTTCGTATCCGAAATTTGATTGTGCGTCTCTTCTAAAAGGGCTTCATTTTCTGAAATCTCCCCTTTTAAATTTTCGACTGCTTGATAGGCTTCGTTGACTTTTTCTAACGCATTTTGAACTTCTAAGCTAATTGCTTGGCTTTCTTGTTGTAAGGTTGTTTCTTTTTGATTCAATGATTCCAGCGTATCTGCTGAAATAGCCACCGGGGCTGTGATCTGAATGAGACATAAGACTAGGGTTACTAATTTCTTTCCCTTCAATTACTGTCACACCTTTCCATTCGATAAGAATTCTAGAATATTATACTGGATATTCTAGGTGCATATATGTCAGTTGGTTTACAGTTTGTTACAAAGTAGTACAGAAAAAGCGGTTCTTGACTTTATTACTTAATAAAACCGAGGGAAATGGACTTAAAGTATTGATGGAAGCGGAAACTTTTTTGTTACATGTTTGTAATAATAGTGGCGTAAAATGATTTTTGAGCCTCACTAACTGATTAATTGATAACGTGTAAATGTCTAAAATTCAGCCATTTTTTTGATTTTGGAATGAGAATCACACCAGAAATTCGGACAAAATAAAAAGTTCCACTTCTGTTCTTTTCGAAAACCTTCTCATTTGGTGTTGCCTGAACTTTTACAGGGACATGACTTTCTATTTTAGATACTTTTCGTTATGATAAATGCAATAAGTATTTTGCAAAGGAGTGTTGGAATGTTTCGTCTATTAAAGTATGCAAAAGATTACCGCAAGGAAATGATCTTGGGCCCGATTTTTAAATTTTCTGAAGCCATTTTTGAATTAATGTTACCATTACTAATGGCTATCTTAATCGATCAAGGAATTCAACAACAAAATTGGACCAAAGTTTGGCAAATGATTGCTTGGATGTTGTTCTTCACTATTGCTGGAGTTGTATCGGCTGTGACATGCCAATATTACGCTTCAGTAGCGTCACAAGGATTGGGTACTGAATTGCGTCAAGCGTTAATGAAAAAGATTAACCAATTGAGTCATAAAGAACTCAATTATTTTGGTTCAAATACATTGATTACCCGTATGACGAATGATGTCAATCAGATGCAACTGGCGTTAGCCATGTTGATTCGACTCGTTGTCCGAGCGCCTTTTTTGAGTATTGGTGCACTGATTATGGCTTTTTATATTGATTGGCAAATAGGTTTGATTTTTGTAGCGATTTTACCTTTATTTTCTTTGCTATTATTTTTCTTGATTAAAATTTCAGTTCCTCTGTATCGCTTTGTCCAACAACAACTCGACCGCCTCAATCAAATTGTTGCTCAAAACTTGAGCGGCGTTCGTATTATCCGAGCATTTAGCCGACAAGAAAAAGAAGTCGAAAATTTTAACGATGCCAGTGATGAGTTGACAAAAACTTATTTAAGAGTGGCCCAACTTTCAACGATTTTATCACCCGTTACGACGTTAATTTTGAATTTAGGAATTGTTGGGATTTTTGTTTTAGGTGGGTTTAAAGTTGAAATTGGTGATTTGCAACAAGGTGAGATTTTAGCACTCGTTAATTATATGAATCAAATGCTGCTTGCTTTGATCGTCGTTTCTAACTTAGTGATTATCTTTACCCGCGCCGAAGCTTCTGCTAAACGTTTGAATGAAGTTTTTGATACGAACGTTTCTCTCGCTGAAAAATCCGAACCGAGACTACCGACAACGATTCGTGGTGAAATTGCCTTAAACGATGTTGATTTTCGATACTCTGAAGCTTACGGTCGCACCTTGCGTCACTTAACCCTATATATCCCTGCCGGATCAACGCTAGGCGTGACCGGTCCAACCGGGGCAGGAAAATCGAGTTTAACACAACTACTTCCGCGTTTTTATGATGTAGAAAGAGGAAGTGTGGTAATTGATGGTGTCGATGTTCGTGATTGGCCACTCGACGCTTTACGTGAGCAAATCCGCTTTGTTCCACAAAAATCTGTTTTAATTCGTGGTACGATTCGTGAAAATATCCAATGGGGAAAAGCCGAGGCAAGTGATGCCGAAATTTGGGAAGCTTTAAAGATTGCTCAAGGCGCCGAGTTTGTTGAAAAACTCCCAGCACAACTGGATACATTAATCGTCGAAAACGGCAAAAATTTCTCTGGTGGTCAAATTCAGCGTTTAGCTATTGCCCGTGCGATTGTGGCCAAACCTAAAATTTTAGTCCTCGATGATTCTTTAAGTGCACTGGATTATCAAACGGACTTCTTATTACGTCAAGCTTTAAAACAATTATCGATGACCCTCATTTTAATTTCCCAACGTGTCTCTTCGATTCAAGATGCGGATCAAATTTTAGTCCTTGAAAAAGGCCGAATGGTGGCTCATGGCAGTCATGAGGATTTAATCAAAACCTCCTCTTACTACCAAGCAATACTCGATGCACAAAAGGAGGCGGAATAATGAATAAGAAAAAAATTGATTTCGCGACTCTCAAACGTTTCATGCCCTATCTAACGCTTCATACAAAAATAAATTTTGTAGCTTTAGGTTTTGGCATTATTGCAGGTGGTGCTTCCGTTTATTTAACCTTTTTAATCGGCCAAGGTATCGACCAGTTAATTGGACCTGGGCAAGTTGATTTCACTATTTTACGCAATATCTTATTGGCCTTTATTGCGGTCCTTCTCTTAACGAGTTTTAGTCAATGGTTTATCCAACGTTTAGGCAATCACGTTGCCTATGAAAGTGTCAATCGTTTGCGAAAAGATGCGTTCAAACACTTGAACCAACTGCCTTTACAAACGTACGACCAAACACCACATGGCAGCTTAATGAGTCGTTTTACAAATGATTTAGATCAAGTTTCGGTCGCAATTGGTGCCGTCTATCAGCAACTTTTCACTGGTCTAACGGTCATTATCATTGCCTTTATTTTCATGCTACGACTAAGCATTGTTTTAACGATTGTCGTTTTATGTGTCACTCCGATGATCTTTTTCGTTAGTTATTGGGTAGCTAAGCGTTCACAAAATGATTTTGCCCAACAACAGCAAATCGTTGGAGAATTGACTAGTTTTATTAACGAACGTGTCAGCAATCAATCGCTTGTCAAAGCTTTTCGTCAAGAAGCAAATAATGAAGCACTGTTTGACCTTTCAAACAAAGAATTGCAAGTCAAAGGCCAACGCGCCCAGTTCTCTTCTTCTTTAACCAATCCGATTTCACGCTTTGTCGATCACTTAGCTTATATTGCCATCGGACTCGTTGGCGCTTGGTTGATATTTAACGATATGGGAAATGTGACCGTCGGAATCATCGCGAGCTTTACCATTTATGCCACACAATTTTCAAAACCATTTATTGAGCTATCAGGCTTAATGACCCAAATTCAAAGCGCCTTTGCCGGACTAGCACGCGGTTTTTATTTACTCGATCAGCCTATTGAAACACCCGAAGCGAAAATTGAATTGCCGGCTATTCAAGGCAATGTAATCTTTGAACACGTTGATTTTGCATATGAGGCGAGTCGTCCTTTAATTCAAGACTTTAGTTTCGAAGCAAAACCCGGCCAAACCATTGCAATTGTCGGACGAACCGGTGCAGGAAAATCGACACTCGTTAACTTATTGATGCGCTTTTACGATGTCCAAGCTGGACGAATCTTACTTGATGGACGAGATGTGAAGGAAATCTCACGAAATCAATTACGTCAAAACTTCGGAATGGTCTTGCAAGATACTTGGTTATTCGATGATACGCTACGTGAAAACTTAACGTACGGTCGTCCCGATGCGAGTGATGACGCCATTTATGCCGCCTTACAAAAAACAGAGATGTTAGAATACGTCATGGATGCTCCGAAAAAACTTGATACACCAATTGGCCATTATGGCGTAAAATTATCAGAAGGCCAACGCCAATTATTAACGATTGCGCGAACAATGATTGCCAATCCACCTATGTTGATTTTAGATGAGGCCACAAGTTCAGTTGACCCATTGACCGAAAAGAAGATTCAAGACGCCTTTTTAGAATTGATGAAAGGCAAAACGAGCTTCGTTATTGCCCATCGATTATCAACGATTCAAGCAGCCGATCAAATCCTAGTTATGGAACAAGGACAAATTATCGAACAAGGAACACATGAAGAATTATTACATGACAAAGGGGCATATTATGAGCTGTATCATGCTCAGTTTCAGGAGTAGGTATCGCAAAAAAATCAGTAGATAAAAAACCAAGAGACAAAGAGTCGACGACTCCCGCTCCCCTGCGAAAAATTGCCTTGTACCGGAAGCTGCGAGACCGCTTCGAAACGGTATGAAATGAGCAGTGACTCGGTAATAAGCCAGAATCTTTTTGAAAGTACAAAACACTTTCAAACGATTCTTTGCTTATTACTCGTCACTATTCGCTCATTTCATGACCTCTAATAGAGCCTGTAGTTGTTGAAGCCGTTCGAACGTAGTGAGTTACGGATACAATATCAGGCGTAGCGTGACACCTCAACTCGAAAGCTTCAAAGGCCTGCTTAGTGCTTTAGCACTAAGCAGGCCTAATTCACATTTCGTCTTTTGGCGCAGCTGGAACAAGGCATTTTTCTCCGGTCCGCTAGTCTTAGTTTTTGATTCATTTATTGATTATTTAAAAGGATTCATAAGACACAAAATCAAACATTAGACAATGCCACTTAAATTGCTACGCTATAAAAGTTTCGAAGCTATGAAGAATCTAAACTATCTAGCATTTTGAGTCCCTTATCTATACTTCTCACATTTTTCACAATAGCTTGATTTATAAGTCAGTTAATCTTTTTCCATGCTGTCTAGAGTCTTCAATGTAAACCCAGCTTTGCTTTAGTTTCTTCAAAACTAACGTTGTCCTCTTCTTTTTGTTTGCTCATGATGTCTAGATACGTCAGATAATCCATTTGTTCTTCTGCTGATTCGATAGCTCTTGTTCTAACATAGTCTGAGAGTGAAATATTTTCGAGAGACGCAATTTTTTCTAGGAAGTTTTTTTCTTCTTCTGTAACTTTGACTGTAATGGTTGTCATACGGAATCCCTCCTTGAAACTATTATACTACATTGGTCTTTCGTGTTCGATTAATCAAACTTCATTAAGAGTTAAACTTGTCCAAATTAGGTGCATGTCAATCATGCCACAGATCGAGTGTCTCTTTTGGTTGTCATTTCCATAGAGATTTAGTCAGGATAAAATATCCCCTACAATCTCATGGATGTGCTTTAACATTATTTAAAAATTCGTCAATAATATCTTATATACCAGTGCCGTAAACAATCACTTAAAAAAAAGAGAGATTTAATGTCTTTACTTTAATTAATGTTGTAACCGAAAGGACTATAAAAAAATGAACCTCTTGATGAAGATATTGCAATTATTAGACCTGGAAAAATACTTTCCTTGCTGGACTTAGTTTTTAAAAACCACTTATTTTCTTTAGACGACATTTTAAATCTTCATCCTATTGATTGCTCATTTTTAGAATCACTCTTTGGGTTTGAAAATGCGTCCTTAAGTAAATACTCCGAAAACGAAAACCGAGAATATTTTAATCATTCCAATATCATTTCTTTGTTTTCCACCGAAAATTAATTAAGCTCTCATTCGAATTCTTTAATGGTGCCAAGCTACAAAAAACGCCCCTCACTTTCCTACTTCATAGGATTTTGAAGGGCGTTTTTATCTAATTATTTGACTGATCCGAGCATACCTGCGACAAAGTATTTTTGTAACAAGAAGAATACAACGGCTGTCGGAACCGTTGCTAGCACGATTGCTAGCATCATTAAACCAAAGTCAGGTGTATAGCTCGAACCTAAGTTTGAAATTAATAATGGTAATGTTTGTTTTTCCGGTGTTTGCAACACAATTAACGGCCAAATATAACTATTCCAGCTACTCATAAAAGTGATAATCCCAGCTGCCGCATAGGTTGTACGCATTGTTGGCACATAAATCCGCACAAACAAACCAATTTCGGATAGGCCATCAATTCGTCCTGCTTCCAACAATGATTTGGGAAACATTTTTGTATTTTGGCGGAAGAAAAAAATTAAAAAAGCGGTTGTTAGATATGGCAAAATGACGGAGGATATTGTATCAATCCCAATCGCAGGTGCCACTTGCGAGAATTTCCCAAACATTTGAAATAACGGAATCATAATCGCTGCAAAAGGAATCATCATCGAGAGTAACAAAAAGTTAAAAATAAATTCCTTTCCGCGACTTTTATGGATTTCAAAACCATATCCGGCTAATGAAGCAATAAAGATTGAAAAAATCGTTTGTAAAACAGAAATTTTGGCACTGTTCCACATCGCGCCACCGATATTATATTGTGTCGTTAAATTTTTAAAGTTCTCAATTAAATGTTTGCCCGGTAGCAGGACGCCTTTCGTAATGTCTACGGAAGTGTTCGTTGCACTAACAATCATAAAGTAAAAAGGAAAAGCAAACACAATGGAGAAAATAACTAAAAACAAATACATTCCTATTTTTTTCATTTCTCTTTCCCTCCTACTTTAAATTGAATAACCGATAAAATAATAATCATAAACACAATCGCATAAGAGACTGCTGCTGCATAACCAAAATCTGGTGTGTATTTAAATGATAAGTTATAAATATATTGTGAGATGGTTGTGGTCGCATTCCCTGGTCCACCTTGAGTTAAGTTCATTGGTTCATCGAATAATTGAAGGGTACCAATCGTTGAGGTAACCGATGAGAATAAAATAACTGGTTTCAACATTGGAACGGTAATATGAAAGAATTGTTTGATTGGGTTTGCCCCATCAATGCGTGCGGCTTCATAAATACTTGGATCAATGTTTTGCAAAGCCGATAAGAAGAAAATCATATTATAACCTGTCCAACGCCAAGTAATGGCTAAAATAATGACAACTTTTGACCAAAAAGGACTGGAGAAAAAAGCAATCGGTTCTGAAATCAAATGAATATTCAGCAATAAGTGATTAATTATCCCATTATTTGAAAATAAGGATTTAAAAATAATTGAATACGCAACCAATGAAGTGACTGCCGGCAAGAAAATAATGGTGCGGAAAACGCCTTTTAATTTCACCGCTTGATTATTTAAAACCACTGAAAAGAAAATGGCTAGCAACACCATGATCGGTACTTGGAAAACTAAGAAAATCAGCGTGTTTTTGGTTGCTGCGAGAAAGGTTGGATCTGAAAAGAGTCGTTTATAATTCGCTAGACCAACAAACGATAAGTTATTTCCTGGGCCCGATTTTAAAGATAAGATAAACGCTTGAACCATTGGATAAAAGTAAAATGTCATGATTAATACTACGGATAACAAGACAAAAGACCAACCAATAATCGTCTGTCTTCGCCTCGTTTGGCTCATTTTTAGTATTCCCATTTTTGTATCCCCCTTTAGATTTAAAAAAGGGTCAGACAGAAAATCACTCTGCCTTAACCCTTCCTTCTTACTTCACTTGTGTTTCAGCAGTTTTTTGAGTTTGAGATAAAACAGTATTTAAATCGGTTCCTTTTAGATAATCTTGCAAAGCAACTTTTGCTAAATCTTCAAACGCATACGTGTTTTTACCAAAGTTTACTGCCGGTATCTCGGCTGCCCAATCCATAAAATCAACGTTAATTCGTTGATTATTGAAGAACGGAACTTCTGCTTGGTAGGCGTTTGTTTCAATGGCAGGAGCAAATGAACCGAGGGCACCTATCGCTGTATTTAATTCATTGTAAAATTCAGCACTTTGCCCAAATGTTTCAGAGACGAATTTCGCCGCTTCCTCTTTTCCATCAATGTTTAGAATATAAACAGAAGAGCCGCCTAAGTTTGAGGCATTGGTTGCCCCTGTGATTCCGGCTTGACGTGGTGTTGGCACAATCGTCCAATCACCGGCTTGTTCGGCTTCCGTCGTCACAGAAGGTGTAATCCAGTTTCCTTGGATAATGGAAGCGACTTTTCCGCCATTGAAATTGGCTAATAGTTGATCCCAGCCATTGTGAGTCGTCATGACGCCCGAATCAAGCATTGTTTTAACATCTTCAAAACCCTTCGCTAGTGCTGCATTGCCTTCAAATGTTGGGGTTGAGCCATCTTCTCCTGAATACCACGCACCACTTGATTGCATCATCACTCGAAGCAAACCTAAATCATTCATGTCATTTGAAAACATCGCCGTTCCTGTTTTCTCTTTTACAATCACGCCTAAATCATTAAACTCATCCCAAGTAATGTTTTCAAAATCACTTGTTTGCAGACCGGCCTCTTCAATAATTGATTTACGTAGATACAAGCCGGTAACGCCCGTATCAAACGGCGTCGCATAATTCACCCCGTCTACTGATGTAGCTTCTACTTTATAAGACATAAATTGACTGGCATCGATAAAATCTGTCATCGGATAAAAAGCGTCAGGATACGCTTCAAGGAAACTTTTGGCACGGTAATCTTCAATTAAAACGATATTCGGTAAGCCCTTGGTCGTTCCAGAACTTAAACTGGTATTTAATTTTTGAACAATATCCACTTGAGCATTTTCTACGATATTTAACTTAAAAGCGGCATTGTCTTTTTGATAGAACGTTTCTGCTGTTTCAAAAGCTGCAATATTAAATTTTGGATCCCAAGCCCATACCGTTAGCCCCTCTGTTTTGCCCGCGTCGCCTGATTGCTTGGCTTCTTCACTACTTCCGCCACCACATGCGGCTAGTAAGAATGATGCACCTACAATGGTTAACCCCATCATTGCTTTTTTCGAAAATGTCATTTTGATTTCCTCCTTTTATCTTATCCGTTAACTTGTTGCAGTGTTACTGAAAAATGAAACGGTTCTAAATATAAGCGATGTTGTGGTAAAACTTCTGGTCCACAACTTGCTGAACCTAAACCATACTGAGCAAGATCAAGCATCAGTTCGCTGGTTTTTGCTTCTTCCAATTGATTCGTATGTGTTGCTTTTTCTAACATCTCGGTCGTGTAATTATGAATACTAAAATTAAATGGTTTTTTCTGTTTTTCAACAAACAAACCTTGGTTTTGGCTATTTAAGACTTGGACATAACGTGTTTCCATTCGGTTGCCATTTTCTTGTGGGCGTACATACGGCGTGAACAAGTCGGCCACTTGAGCTTGCCAAACATCAATGAAACCTGCTTCTTGGCTGTCCGCGTAGTTTTCATGTGGCCCTTTACCGTACCAACTAACAGCTTGCTGTGTTTTAGGTAACGACATCTTCCAGCCAATCCTTGGTAACGTTCGTGGATGCTCTCCAAATGGTTTACCGCTTAATTCAATTGAAACGATATTCGGCGCTGAAAGATGGTAACTCGTTGCTAATTCGATGCCCCAGTCTTTTGTTTTTGGCATGATTCGACTGGTTGTGGCAACCGTAATGCCTTCGTCGGTTAGCGTTGTTTCAAACGAGACGAGTCTTTCTGCTAGCATATTTACACCATAATCTAACCATTCTGACAAGACTGGTTTAGTAAAGAATTCTTCAATCCCTAAGCGATCGTTATCAATCGTCGCGCGCCAGAAATTGACGGCTAAGTTTTCTAAGACCATTTGTCCTTTGGCATCGGTCCACTCTTGTAAACGACCATTAACTTTACTAAATTTGACGGACAATTCTTGATTCTTCACAATGAGTGTCGTTGCTGTTTCTTCCACGTCAAAAGCTCCGAGCGTCGGAATACTCGTCTTGCGATACTCCCCGATTACAACTTGCTCCCAGGCAACCGCATTTTCTAAACGTTCTTGTGATTCGGTCGTGTCGAAAAATAGCAGCGATAATATCACTTCTGCACTAGTTTCGTTTAGCTTTTCTTTGATAGCTAGTGGAAGAGCGATCGTCTCTTTTTGTCTTGCCGGTAAATCAAAGGACGGTAATCCAACTTCTAGCAGCATTTCCTGCCCTTGTTTTAATTGCAAAATTGGTTTTAAATGGGCTAAACTCTTGAAATCATAACGGTTTATAATCGTTACTTCCTGTCTTTGAGTCTCAAATTGTACCTCCACAGGTTGAATTACTTTCTTGAACTCATGCAGTGCTGGTGATGGCTGACGATTAGGGAAAACCATGCCATCAATTACAAAGTTGCTATCATTTGGCACTTCACCAAAATCGCCCCCATATTGATAGAATGTTTCACCTTTAGCATCTGTTGCTTGGATGCCATGATCAATCCATTCCCAGATAAAGCCGCCTTGAATTCTTGGATATTTATAAAAGACTTCTTGATATTCTTTCAATCCACCAGGACCATTCCCCATTGCATGCCCATACTCACATAATATATGCGGTTGCTTTAGATCTTCCCTCTCTCCTTGCTCCGCCATCAGTTTTGGCGAGCTATACATTGTTGAATAGAAATCTGCTGCCTCATTTTCTCGTTCCAAATGACCGTTAAAGATTGCTCTTGTTTCCCCCTCGTAGTGAATCAAACGACTATCGTCACGTTTTTTGGTCCATTCTGCTATTTTGCTATGGTTAGCTCCAAAACCAGATTCATTACCTAACGACCACATAATAATTGACGGGTGATTCTTATCTCTTTCTACCATTCGTTGCATCCGGTCCATGTATGTTTTGGTCCATTCAGGACTATCGCTAAGCTCATTCCAACGCCCAACAATTTCCATTCCATGTGTTTCGATATCATTTTCATCAACGACATATAGTCCGTATTGATCACATAACGTATAAAAATGTGGATCATTTGGATAATGCGCCGCTCGAACCGCATTGATATTAAACGCTTTCATCATTTGGATATCTTTTTCCATCGATTCAAAAGGAACACTTCTACCTTTTGTCGGATGCCAATCGTGACGGTTAACTCCTTTTAAAATAATATGCTGCCCGTTAATTTTTAGTAGGCCATCCATAATTTCTACCGTACGAAAACCAATTTTTTGAGTAATCGTTTGAATGCACTCATCCTTAATACGTGTCTCGATTAAGAGTTTGTACAAATTCGGTTCTTCGGCATTCCAACGTTTGACTTTCGGAATGACTAACGTCGCTTCTTCAACTAAACTTTTTACCGTAATTTCTTTTGAGGCAAGCGGTTGATTTGCGTCATCATAAACGGATACGTTGAGTGTCGTTGCTTCTTGTAATTCTTTAAACACTACTTCTAAGGACAATAGACCATCTTGATAACCATTCGTTAAACCCGCTTTGGCAAAGTAATCAAAGACTTCTCCTTTGTGTCGTTCAAATAAATAAACATCTCTAAAAATCCCACTCAGCCACCACATATCTTGGTCTTCAACATAACTCATTGCCGCCCATTGCAAGACTTTTACTTGTAATTTATTGATCCCTGCAATTAAATACGAACTGATGTCGTATTCTGACGCCAAGCGACTTCCTGTACCATAACCTACATATTGCCCATTAACCCAAACATCGAAAACGGTTTCAACTCCGGCAAAATGAAGAATATACTCTTTCGTTTCATCAACCGAATCCATTTTAAACTCACGAACGTAATACCCTGTTGGATTTTCATTTGGAGTAAATGGCGGATCTACTGGAAAAGGATATTGAACATTTGTATAGTTTGGTTTCCCAAACCCTTGCATCTGCCATTGACCTGGCACGGTAATCTTGTCCCAATGGTTTGTCTCTTCCAGAAATTCTTTTGGCTCATCCAGAGGTGTCTGAGTTAACCGAAAATCCCATTGACCGCTTAATAATAAAAAGTTTTCTTTTGACTCACCATTCAAAAACGTTTCCGCTTTCATCTTCTCGTTTTTAAAAAAGGCTCTTGGCTGTTCACGATTTTCATGCGTTACCTGTGGATTATGATACTTTTGATTTAATTTATACACATTATCACCCTTCCTAACTACTTATTTACGAAACAAGAATGTTTTTCCTAACTACTTGTTTATGAAACAAGTGATGTTTGTTTAACTATAACGTTTACCGATTGTTTTGTCAACTCTTATTTTAAAATAAAAAAATACACAAGTAATCAAAGGCCTCCCAAAAGTCAGACTGTTTGGGTCTAACCTTTAGAAGGCATTCAAAATTCATTACTCGTGTATTTGGATTTTCTCGTTATTTTTGCTATCCGTTTTTATTAACTACTTTCTCGTTTCATTAATTTCGTAGGTATCACCACGCGGACAGGTTCGCGTTCACCTAGCTCTAAACGATCTAATAATATTCGAATGCCCATTCTCCCCATCGCTTCTGAAGAGAAACGAACAGTTGTCAGTGTTGGGGTTAAAAATTCTGCCATTTCAATATCATCAAAACTGGCAATCGCAACATCTTCTGGAATATTGATTTTCTTTTCTTGTAACGCTCGGTAAACACCGATAGCAATCGGATCACTGGCAACAAGTATCGCTTTAGGTAAATCACCTGCTGCGATTAGTCTATTAGCGGCTTCATAACCTGATTTGACCGTCCAGTTACCCAACTCATATTGAATGTATTGTTCTAAATGATTTTCCTCCATCCATTCTAGATATGTTCTAAAACGGATTTCTTTTCGATTCAATCTGTTGCCTTCAAAATCCCGTCTTTCTTCAAGCCCACCAATAAAACCAATCTTTTTATAATTTTTTTGTGCTAAGTAATCAAGTGTCATTTTCGTTGATTTCGCTAAATCAACATAAACGGCATCATAGCGATCACTCGATTTAGGGTCATCTAAGAAAATCAACTCTTGACTAATTTCACCTAGATAATCTTGGACTTCTTTTTCGATGGTTCCTATTGAGATAATCCCACTTTGCTGCATAATTTCATTTTCATATGATCGAATTTCTTGAACCAAAATTTCTTTGGTAATCTCAATTTTTCTCTTTTTACATTCTGAAATAATACCACTGCGAATGGAATGATAGTAGGTATCTTCTGTCTCGTCTTCTTTTGAGACAGCTAAAATTAAAATGATTTTCTTCTTTTCACGGACTTTCTTTTTATTCTTTGTCAAGCTATAATCAAGCTCTTTAGCAGCCAGCAATACTTGTTCTCTTGTTTCAGGTAAAATAGAGAGTGCTGGATCCGCATTCAACACGCGAGAAACGGTTGCGGGTGAAACGCCGGCTTTTTTGGCTACATCGCGAATCGTTGCCATTAACATCATCCCTTTACTAAACAAATTTTGTTTAGTAAAGCATATCATACTTTAAGTGAAAAGCAATTTCTTTATACGAGTTATTTGTTTAATTTGTGTCTATCCTTTGAACCTCTCATGACTGAAGTCACGAGATTCTTAGGAACAGAACATACTTGCAAGCGTATTTCTTTA
>NZ_JBHSGT010000039.1:0-15579 GCF_042654605.1 Enterococcus eurekensis | reverse complement strand
TCACAACTTTGTTCTTCTTGTGGTCATAATGACGGCAAAAAAGAGCTAAATATTCGTGAATGGGTATGCTCAAATTGTGGAACAATTCATGACAGAGATATTAATGCAAGCATAAATATTAAAACCGAAGGACTTTCGGGGATCGCTTAGTCAATTTGCGTCCGTTAGGGCGTACTACCTAAGAATCCGACGACTTTAGTCGTGTGGAGTGTCAACTTCTACTCATCGCCCATACTTAATATCAAGCGAATATCTTCTTCGGTTAATTGTTGCAATTGTGTTTCATTGCCTTGGATGACTTTTTGGAAGAGCTCACGTTTTTCTTGTTGTAGCGCGTCCATGCGTTCTTCAATTGTTCCTTCAGCAATCATCCGCCAAACTTCCACCACATTTTTTTGACCCATGCGATGTGCCCGTCCAGCTGCTTGTTCTTCAACCGCTGGATTCCACCATAAGTCATACAAGATGACCGTGTCCGCTCCAGTTAAATTCAAGCCCGTTCCGCCCGCTTTTAAGGAAATCAAAAAGACTTCTTTTTCCCCAGCGTTATAAGCATTGACCATTTCTACTCGATCTTTTGGTGGTGTACTACCACGTAAGTAAAAGGTTGAGATATCCATTTCTGCAAAGACTTCTTCTAAAATACTTAACATCCCTGTAAATTGTGAGAAAAGTAATACACGACGTTTGTTTTCAATTGCTGTTTTGACTAACATTTTCACTTGTTCGAGTTTACCTGAAGAACCTTCGTAATCATCTAAGAATAATCTTGGATCGCAACAAATTTGGCGTAAGCGAGTTAGGCCGGCTAAAATTGAGATTCGACTCTTACGGAAAGCTTCAGAATCCATGCCCGAAACTTCTTCGCGCATTTGTTGTAAATACGCCAAGTAGACCGTTTTTTGCTCAGCAGTCAAACCGCTATAGTAATTACGCTCAATTTTATCTGGCAAATCTTGTAAAACACTCTTTTTATCACGACGTAAGATAAAAGGTTGGACCATATGGGCAATTTCTTCTGCAGATAATTCCCGATATTTTTGACGACTCGGGAAAAAGCCTGGCATAATTAACTGGAATAATCCCCATAATTCGTCTAAGTTATTTTCAATTGGCGTTCCACTTAGGGCAAAGCGAACGGGAACCACAAGCGATTGCAAAGCTTGTGCTGTTTTCGTGTAATTATTTTTTACCATTTGAGCTTCATCTAAAATCAAATAATCAAAGTCTTTCAGTTGGTACATATCAATATCTTGGCGTAAGCTCGTATAAGACGTAATATAGACGTCTTTTTCTTCCGCTAAAATGGCCGTCCGTTCTTCTTTGGTACCATGAACAACACTACTTGATATGTCTGGCGCAAAGCGTTTGATTTCTTGTTGCCAGTTATAAGTCAAACTAGCGGGTGTGACGATTAAGGTCGGGATTATTTGCTTTGTTTCTTTTTCTGAAAGTAAAAAAGCAATCGTTTGAAGCGTTTTTCCAAGCCCCATTTCATCTGCTAAAATACCGCCAAAAGCATAATGACTCAGCATCTTTAACCAACGGAAACCAAGCACTTGGTATTCGCGTAAATCTGCGTTTAAATTTTTCGGTAAGGGTACCTCAAAACTATTAGGATTGACCAAATGGCTCGTCAACTGCTCAAAACTTTGACTAAAGTTCGCTTTCTCGCCTAATTGTTCTTGTAGCTGTATGCCACGATGAACGGGAATTTCAAAATGAGTCGTTCCTTCTTTTAGTTCTTGGCGTAACTGTTGTAAAATATGACTCGTTTCTTGGAATTGTTCATCCATCAACGATAAAATTTTACCGTCTGCTAACGTATAAAACGCCTCTTGACGCAGGAGACTACGCAAGACTTCTTGAACTTCACTTTCACTAATACCAGAAATATCAAAAGAAACATTTAGCCAAGAATCTTCATGTGCCACTTCAATAACTGGTCGGAAGTCTTCGCCATCTAAATACAATTCTTTGAGTTTTTTACCTAGATGTAATTTTCCTAGTTGACGTAAGCTTGGTACTTCGTGATTGAAAAATTGAAAGAGCTGAACACCCTTTGGAATTTCTTTTTGCCAACCTGGCTGTGTTTCATGTTTAAAATCAAATTGTTCCAACATTTGGACAACACGGCTTTCGCCTTGATAATCGCGTAAAACTTCAGGTGCATCAGCTGGATTATTTTCAAAAGCTGGATGACTAGAAAAAACAATCTCATCGTACTGATAATCCACACGGACATCAACATTACCTTGTTTTTTACGTAAATAAATAATCACTTCTAGTGGTGCTTCACTCACAGCATCATAAACCTCAGGATCAATATCCACTTGTCCCACTTGTCGTAAAAAAGGAAAAACTTGGCGGAATAATAAAGATAATTCTTTTTTCGGATACACAATTTTCGGTTCTTTCAACCGCTTCATCAATTGCATCGTTGTTAAACAAATTTCCATTTCCTCTGCTGTCATTTGGTAGATTTCCCCTTTAAAAATCCCCCAACGATAGGCTTGGTAGACATGATCAAAATCATGAACTTGCGTCAACTCATACATCATCTCCGCTTGTGGTCGTAAAGTATAGGCCAGCGGTAATGGTTGCTCACTGAAGTTCAATTTGGCATATTTTTTCTCATCTGCGACAAAAACAAACGGGATTTTTTGCATCTTTTCAAGCAATTCCCGGCCTTCGCTGACCGGCAACAGTAAATACTTTTTATCCAAAGAACCATTTACTTGAACACCGGTATGTCCTAATAACTGTTGCGTTTGCGCATTATTTGATAAATGATGGAGTAACTCGTTTTCCTCTAGTGTAAAAGCATCTGGATGCAAATAAACATTACCTTGTTTAATTCCGTTATACATTTTCTCATCTTGATAAATTTGTAAGAAACGATAAATGTTTTTAACAATGTATTTGCGTTCACCGGCAAGCCCAACTTTTAAACTAATCCCTAAAATATCTAATTCCTTACGGTAGGGATTGGTGGCAAGGCTGTCGATTTGACAGCTAATTTCCAAGCGTTGAATCAAACTGCTACTATTTTTTTCTTCCTGTAGGCGATAAAAACCTTTTGAAAACATTTCTGAATTTGAAAAAGTGCTCGGTGTAACTTTCTTTTCAGTTTTTATTTGACGGGTTAAACCTTTTTTACGGAGATATAGCTCTACAGCTACAGTATGTTTACAATAGTGATGTTCCTCCCAGTAAGGACATTGACAATAATCCTCTTCCTTAGCTGTTGCATCTAAATCCACACGGTATAACTCACTCCCTAAAACTTCGGCGCGCCAAACTTGATTATCTTCATCGGGCACGACGGATAAGACACGATCTTGATTTAAATAATCGCGACCACGCTCAATGACTCTTTCTGGTATACTCCACTTCATTTTGCATCCTCCTACCCTATTTTTATTCTCGTACGACTCTGACCGGAACCATTTGTCTCAACAATTAACTGTTGGACAACCCGATGCTTCAATTCACTAACATGACTAATGATTCCGATTAAACGACCTTCTTGTTCAATCATTTCTAAAGCTTGCATCGCCATTTCAAGCGATTCTTCATCTAGCGAGCCAAACCCTTCATCGATAAATAGCGCTTCTATCGCAATCCCACCGGAACGTTGCTGAATCACATCCGCTAAAGATAACGCCAATGCTAGAGCCGCAATAAAACTCTCACCACCCGATAAGGTTTGCGCACGACGAGAAGTCCCGGCATTATCATCATAAATATTAATTTCTAGGCCGGTTGAACTACGGTAACTGCCTTTTTCTTCGGCTAATAAGAACTGGTAACGATTGCGGGTTAACTTACTTAGACGTTGATTTGCCACTTCAAGGACTTCAACTAAAAACCCTTGTAAAACGTAACGCTCTAGACTCAAACGCTCACTATTATCTCCCTTAACCGTTTCAGCTAATTGCTGTAAATGTGAAAGTTCCTCTAGTGCCATCTGATTTTCTTGCCAAAGCGTATTTAAATCCGCCAACAACGTTTGATTGCGTTTTAAATCGCTGACTTGCTGGAAACACCGTTGTTGGTGCGTTTCAAAAACGGCTTGTTTTTCTTGATATTTCGCCTCTAAACACGACATATCAGGTAATTCAACGGTCTTCAGTTCAGCCTCTTCGGCTAAGCGCTGGCTTAAAAATTGCACTTGTTGATCGTATTGCGTCACCTGCTCAATCAACTCTGGAAGGATTGCTAAGCCTGGCAAGCGTTGACGTAACATTTCTTCTGTCATTTCTGGTGAATAATGCGTCAATACTTCTTGTAATAATTGCTCTTGTTGATTTAATTGCTGTTCGAGTTGCTCAAGTTGAGCTTTTTTCGCTGCTTGTCGTTCCGTATAAGTCACTTCTTGATGTTTTAAGTTTTGACCTTTTACTTCATAGTCCTCAATCTTCGTTTGTAGTAACACGATTTCATCTTGAACTTGTGCTTGTTTAGCTTGTAGCTCCGTAGCCGTTAATCCTCCAAGTTGTTCGATTAAACTATCTACACGTGTTTGCTGTTGCAAGCGTGTCGCTACTAGTTCGTGTTTTTTCTCCAAATGAATCGCTTGTTCTTTTAATAATTTTTCTTGCTTTTCTTGGTAAATAATTAGTTGTTGTTCAAGCTTCTCAATACGTTGACTGGCTACTTCAAAGGCTTCAACTCTCAGTTGATAGGCGACTCTTGGTGTTTGTTTATTTGAGAATGATAATTTTTCTTGCATGATTTTCACTAAATCGGCTTGTAAGGCCTGACTTTTTGCTTGCTGCTCAAGAAGTTTTTCACCTTCTAAAACAATCTTTTGTAACTTCAATTGTTGCTCCGTCACTTGCGCTTTTAATTGCTGACAGCAATTTTCTTCTCGCTCAACTTCTTCTTCCGTCACTCGATAACTCGCGATCTTTCCGTGTGTTTTTTGTTCCAAGTAAGGATGTTCTAATGAACCACAAACTTGGCACGGTTCTCCTGGTAAGAGTTTTTGGCGCCATTTTTCAATCTGCAATTTGGCGTACTCACTTTGCAACTGCCTGAAAATCATTTCTTGTTTTTCTGCCGCCTCTTGGCTGGCTTTTAAATCTGCTCGTTGTTTTTCAATTTTTCGTTGATTTTCAACTTGCGCGCTTTGATTGCTTTCAATGTCTCTGTCTAATTCATCCCAACGAGCGACTTGATTTTTTAAAGTCGTTAAAACCAACGCTTCTGCTTGTAAGTCGTTTTTCTCTTGTATTTGTTGCTTAATTTGACTGATTGTATCAACGACTTGCTTAAGTTCGTCAATTAAAAGATTCATCTTTTGCTCAATCGCATCCATCTCTTGTTGCCCTATTTGCAATTCTTGCCTTAGTTGCTCCACTTGTTGCGCTAAAGGCAATAAGCGATTCAAACGTTCCTCAGTAAGGCATTGTTCTTGTAAGAGTATCTTTTGCTGCTCATAGTCGGCGCTACCTGCTTGCCAGACTTGCATGTCTTCCGATACTTCCTCCAGAAGTGTGACAATCTCTGTTAATAAGAGTTGTTCAGTTGAAACTTGTTGTCGCGTTTGTATCACTTGTTTTAAAAGTGATTGATCTTTTTCTAACTGTCTTAAAAAGGTCACCGTCCGACGCAATTCATCGATTGCGACTTTTTGTTGTTCCAATTCTTGAAATTCAAGCACGCGTTGATCATAAGCCATTTTTCTTTCAACGAGTTGTTTGCCTTCGTAAAAGGCTTTTTCGCTCAACCCGACTGCTACTTTCAGCGCTTCTGTGAGCTGTTCATTTTCTTCAATCGCTGTAGCCAACTGTTCCACGTCTACTTGCCAATAACCAAATTGTTCCTGTAATGTCGGACTTTCAACTTTTTCATTAAACCAGATAAAGTTCTCGCCTAACGCTTGCATCTGGTGTTGTTTTTTATCGAGTTCTTTATTTTTATCTTTAAAAAGAAGACTCAGCCATTCCGTTAAGCGTTGATAGATTGCCGTGCCAAACAAATTGCGCAACAACTTTTCTTTTTCACCACTTGAGGCAATCAAAAAATTACGGAACTCTCCTTGGGGCAACAACATCACTTGGAAAAATTGTTTCGCATCCAATTGCAGCAAGTCTTTAATAAACGCATCGACTTCTGTTCGTTTCGTTAGTTGGCGCTGCTCTTTCATTGCGGCATCAAAAATCGTTAGTACGACTTTGCTTGCCTGATTGGTTGTCCCTTCACCGCGTTTCTTTTTCAATGTTTGTTCCGGAGTCCGTTCCACTTCATAAAAAAAACCTTGGTATTCAAACGTAAAAGTCACTTTTGTCATTTCTTCCGGCGAAGCAAAAAGCGAACGCATTTCTTTACCTGAGCGTTGTTGGCCAGACGTTTCACCAAATAAAGCATAGGTCATACTATCAAAAATCGTCGTCTTTCCCGCCCCAGTTTTTCCACTAATTAAAAATAAACCGCCATCTTCAAAAGCCCTAAAATCAATTGTCTCGTCAATAAAAGGACCAAAATTTTGCAAAACTAATGTTCTTGGTTGCATGAATCTAGTCCTCCCTTTTCTCTGTATCTAAAGCAAAAGTAAGACCCGTTTCTAACCACTCACTTTGTGTTGGTGTCAAGCTTTCACCCGTCATTTCTTTAAAGAAGTCTTGTAAGACAACGATCGGAGCTAACGTTTTTGCTCTTTTTTTAGTAACTTGACGAACGACATCATGCCCATTTTTACGTTCAACGGTTAATACGTAAGGATAAATAGCGCGCAGTTGATTCATCATATTAGGGATCACGGCACGATCGGTAATTTCAAAATGCCAGAAAGCTTCTCGGTCAAGGCTGTGATAAATTACTGGATCGGTTAATTCGGCAAAACTTGCTTCATAATGCTTAATATCTTGTAAAGGCGTTAAGGCGATAAATTCCGGTTCCATTGTCTGACTATCAAGCAACCAAACGCCTTTTTCATCATTCATTTCAGACAATGAATATTTTAAAAGGGAACCACTATAGCGGACCTTACCTTCTTTAATTGCATTTTTTGAATGAAGATGCCCTAAAGCGACATAATCAAAAGCCGTAAAAGTATCACTCGTCACGGCATCCAGCCCACCGACTTCAACCGTAGTCTCTGATTCGGTCCGGAAACTACCAGCCACAAAGAAATGCGAAACCAGAACGTGTTTCTTCGTAGGATCAAATTTTTCTTCCATCGCTTGGACGACACGTAACACCGCTTGCCCAATTGTTTTGATTGAATCGTCTTCAAAATACAAACGAGCGGCAATCGGCTCAAAGTATGGCAATAGAAAAAATTGGACTTCGGGAAATTCAATCGGCTCAAGCGCTTCTTCTAATGTTGTATGTAAATGGAAATTTCGTTGTTTAAACCACGGGGCTCCTGTGGCTAAACGCGTCGCCGAATCGTGATTCCCTGAGACCGCTAAAATCGGCAAGCCCGCCTCTAAATTGATTTGGATAAATTGTTGGTTCAATAATTCAACCGATTCAATGCCAGGCACTGAACGATCATATAAGTCCCCTGCAATAATAATCGCATCGACTGCTTCTTTTTTGGCGATTGCTAAAATTTCTGTCATTGCGGCTTCTTGGTTTTTCAACAAATCATAACCATGAAGCTTTTTACCAATATGCCAATCAGCTGTATGCAAAAATCGCATTGTATCCCTCCTGAAAAAATCATCTTCTTTCCATTATAACACTAAGCACAAGCAAAAATAAAACAGTATTGACCTTGTTTTCACTGAAAGCTTGACCACATTTGAGAAAACAAAAAAAAGAGGGCTACTTAACTAGCAAGTAACTCCTCTTTTATCTGATTTCATCTTATTTAATTTGATATTTAAACGTCGGGTCAATCGCTTTGTCTAAATTATCAAAAGCGCCTTGAACTCTTTCTTCAACAAGTTGTAAACCTTCTGCATTTAATTTTTTAATATCTGATACATCGATTGGTTCACCAAAGCGAATCACGACTTTTTTACGTTTAAATAAATCTTTTAACGTCACTGGTCCTTGATAAACGACTGGAACAACACGAACTTTTGCCATTTTAGCAATCATTGCCATACCACCTTTTAAAGCGGTTGAGTGACGAGTACCGCTTGGAAACATAATTAAACTTAAGTCTGTTTCTTTTAAAATTTTGATTGGCGTCTTAATCGCACTTGGTCCTGGTTTTGCCCGATTAACAGAAAAAGCATTCGCATTTTTTAAGATAAAACGTAAAAAGGCATTTTTAAATAACTCCTCTTTAGCCATAAAAGCAAATTTTTTCGGTCTAGCCGCAACCGCCATATATAATGGATCCCACCAAGTACGGTGTGGAGCAACGAGTATATAGTTTTCGTTGGTCGGCAGGGCTTCTTTATTTTGAATTTCAAAAGGCCCATTCACAATAAATAACACAACACGAACAACGCCTCGCATAAAAGTAAAAAACATCTTTCTATTCCTTTCCATATCTGTCTAACTCTAAGTATGCAAAAAAAACAAGCATTTAACAAGTAGTTTGCCGAAAGATTTCAAGATTATTATACTCTTTCGATAATCGCTGAATTTATGTTAAAATAGACTCACTATTTCAAACAAGCAAAGGAGCGTTATTCTTGCAACTCCAAGATCATGAGCGTATTGACCAACTTTACGCAGAGGATATCCAAATTATTCAAAGTTCCAACGTTTTTTCTTTTTCCTTAGATGCCGTTTTATTGGCCAATTTCCCGAATATCCCAAAACGCGGGACAATTGTTGATTTGTGTGCTGGCAATGGTGCCGTCGGTCTATTTGTCAGCCGTCGCACAAATGCCCATATTTATCAAGTTGAGCTACAAGAAAAACTAGCCGATATGGCACAACGGAGTATCGAGCTCAATCATTTAGAAGAACAGATGACGGTTTTTCAAATTGACTTGAAAGACAGCTTGAGTAAAATCAAACACAATTCCGTTGACCTACTATTATGTAATCCACCGTATTTTAAAAACGTACCAACGGGTATTAAAAATCCTAATCCCCATTTAGCGATTGCGCGTCATGAATTGCATACCAATCTGGAAGAAGTTTTAGAAATGTCTGCGCGCCTATTAAAAACCAACGGGCGGCTAGCACTCGTACATCGTCCCGATCGTTTCTTAGATATTTTAAATACGATGCAAAAATATCGCTTAGCACCTAAAAGAGTCCAATTCGTTTATCCAAAAGAAGGCAAAGAAGCCAACATCTTATTAATCGAAGCGATTAAAGACGGGAAAACGGATGGTTTCAAAGTCGCCCCACCAATCATTACTTATGATGAACATGGCGAATACACACCGATATTCAAAGAGATGCTTTATGGCCAGTAAACATTATTTCTACGTCTTGCATTGCCGGGATAATACTTTTTATGCGGGTTATACAACTGATCCTACCCGTCGTTTAAATGAACACAATGAAGGTGTCGGAGCCAAATATACCCGTTTAGCGAAACGACGTCCGTTAACAATGATTCATCAAGAAGCCTTCGAAACCAGAAGCGAAGCTACCAAAGCCGAAGCCGCCTTTAAGAAACTATCCAGAAAACAAAAAGAAGCCTATTTAAAAAGACAAGGAGATGCGACATAATCGTCTCCTTGTCTTTTCTGTAGAAAGAGACTTTTTTATTAAAGCTTCTTAAAATAGCCTCTTATTTCTCGTCGCTGAACGCTTAAGAAATAACCTCTCTTCTTAAACGGTATTTATTAAGCAGTGTCTCGGTCATAAGTCATAATCTTTTTGAAAGTAAAGAACACTTTCAAACGATTCTTTGCTTATGACTCGACACTAAACACTTAAGAAATAACCTCTCGCCTTAAACGGCATTTCTTGAGCTGACATTCGGAAATAAGAAACGCCCGATAAAAATGAAAGTACCATTTTTTCGGACGTTGTTCTGATTTCTCATGTCAAAACGCTCAAGAAATAGCCTCTTTCCTTAAACGGCATTTTTCTAGCAACTGCTCGGAGATAAGCAAATCCCCAGGGAAATCAAAGGACGATTTTCCTGGGGATTCTTTCTTATCTCTCGCAGTTAAACGCTACAAAAATAGCCTCTATCCTTAAACGGCATTTTTCTAGCAACTGCTCGGAGATAAGCAAATCCCCAGGGAAATCAAAGGACGATTTTCCTGGGGATTCTTTCTTATCTCTCGCAGTTAGACGCTACAAAAATAGCCTCTGATTCAAACGGCATAATTAAAGCAGGGGCTACGGAGATAAAACTACCTGGGAACAAATCAAAGTGCGATTTTTTCCCAGGTAGTTTTTATCTCTTGCCCCTAAACGCTTTAATTATAGCCTCTTGTTTTGAAACGGCGAAAAAAAATCAGCGACTCGGAAATAAGTGATCTGGAAAAAAATGAAAGTGCCATTTTCTTTCCAGATACTGTCTTATTTCTCGTCGCTGATCGATTTTTTTACGCCTCTTTATTTCCCTGCGCGTTTTTGGTATGTGCCTTCTGAGGTGTTGACTTCTAATAGTTCGCCTGCTTCGATGAAGTCTGGAACGTTAACAACTAATCCTGTTTCCATTATTGCTGGTTTACCAGAACCTGTAACAGTTGCGCCTTTAATTGACGGTTGTGTTTCTTCAACACGTAAGATTACTGTTGATGGTAATTGGATACCAATTACTTCTGAACCGTAAAACTGGATGCTTAATTCCATGTTTTCTAAAACGAATTTCATTTCGTCTTCGATTGTATCAACGGGAATTTCGTATTGGTCGTAAGTTTCTAAGTCCATGAAGAACCCAGTATCTTCCATTGTATATAAGTATTGAACTTTTTTCGTATCGATGTGTGCTTTTTCAAACTTTTCATCTGGACGGAAAGTTGTATCATATGTTGCGCCTGTTCTTACGTCACGTAATTTCATACGCATTACAGTGTTACCTTTACCTGGTTTGTGGTGACTTGCTTCCAAAACTTTAATTAATTTACCGTCTTGAATAAATGTCATACCAGCTCTTAAATCTACTGCTGAAATCATATTTTTTATCTCCTTCATGTAAAAATCATTCAATTCATTTTAGCAGAATCATACGCTTTTGACAAACGTCATTTTTCAGCTTCTTGCTGACGTAACACTTCCTCATCCGTCCCCTTCATCAATCGAGTATTGTAGAATTCGGAACGTTTGGTTAATTCAGTATAGAGTCTGTCGAAACTTAGCTGCTCTGCTAACGTTTCACGTTTTGAGAACAAGTTCGTTCCTAATCCTAATCGTTCACCTTCGATATTTACACCTAGCGCTGCTAAAGTTGTTGGGAACATATCTAAAGCCGTTGCTTGACGATTCGTTGTTTGATTGGCTGTAATTGGCGCATTCAAAATCGTATTATAAACCGTTCGTTGATACAATGGGTCTGCTTCCTCAAAGAAGTCACTGTCCATTGTCAAATGATCACCGACTAAAACGACGGTTGTATTTTCATAAAAAGGTTGTGATTTAATCCAGTCTAAAAACTCTTTTAACTGACGGTCGTTGTCATAGATGACGTTTTGATATTGGTCACCGAACAAATCAGGTGTTTCTTCTGTCGCATAACCGTCCTCAAAATGCGTATCGACAGTCAGCATCGTGAAATTAAACGGTTGTTCTTGGTTGGCTAATTCAGTGATTGAATCTTTGGCAAAATCGAATAATTTACGATCTTCAAAGCCCCACCATTCCCAATAATCTTCAGGAATCAAGCCTTCTTGGCGTGCCCAATAAACATCTTGTATCGTATAATTTCCGTGTTGGGTAAAGTATTCACCCCGACCGGCAAAATCACGACTAGATCCCATCATTAAACGCTGATTGTAACCTTCTTTTTCAAGAATTTCACCAATCGAGTAGGCCCCTGGGAAAAAGTCCGTCCCCCCTTGACCATAGTTATTCGCATCAACATCCCCACCAGCTGCTCTTAGTGGCAATCCTGATGTTTGAGCAACCATCGAACTGGCAGTTTGGTTGGCACCTGGTACTTGGTAAAAGCCGCCTAGATTTTCCGTATTCGAAAAATGCGTTCCTTCTAACATCGCTAATTGTGTTAAATTAGGAATCAAATTATTTTCCTTAATCCCACCAACCTCTTGCGAAGCATAACTACTTTCCATCGACTCTAGGAAAATGTAAATCAAATTCCGTTTTTCTTCAGGAAAAGTTACATTGACAGTTGTTGGATCAACGTAATAACGGTCATAGATATCCGATTCCTCAAAATAATAAGCTTTGATATCCGCATAACCTATTTCCATCACACCGATAAAAATACTACTTATCAAAACTAAGAAGCTTGTCAAAGCAATAACTGGCGTTAACAATGATTTTTTTCTTGTTTTGATTTTAACAGTCGAAACAGTATATAAAGCAAAAACAAGAAAGAAATTAAAGATAATGAAGAATAATACAGAAGTTGTTAAAAAAGGATTTTCAATAAAATTAATGACTTGGCCGGGGTCAGAATCCCCCAAAGGCTGACTCAATGTGTATACCATTTGGTCAAATGTCATATTGCCAAATGAATTCACAGCCCAAACACTACAAACACCAAGTAAAATTCCTAAAAACGCCACAATACTCGAGCAAGTAATCCCAATAATTTGTCGTTTTTTTAACGGTTTTCGTCGTATCAACCGACCACTTTCAACTAGTTTTAAAACAAATTTTAATCCACCATAAACAATTAAAGAAGACAGTAGCGCTAATAGGGTATAAATCAACTTTGAACCAATAAAAGGTACGAGAAGCGCCCATAAATTCCATACTTCAAGTCCAGCTGTTCGCCAGAAAAAAAGAGTCAAGAAGCTCATTATTAAGCCTAAGTAAGGTAATAAAATATAAGATACTTTCTTTTGTCTAGGTAAGATTTTAGCTGCGAAAAATAACAACAGCCCACATAAAATAAACATTAAAATCCGCCTACTTTCTATCTCTCCATTTCTTTTAAAAGTATACCATAAATAATTGATGAAGCGAAAATCCTTCCTCGATTTTAAAAATTATTAAAAATCCCTTTATACTTCGCTTTTTATATAAAAAAACGGCTAGAAACATTTGTCTCTAACCGCTTGAAATTTCTATTAAAATGAGGGAAGCAATGTATCACTGTGTTCGTCTTCTAAAAAGCTACGAACTTCATCACTCGTCATGTATTTATGGAGAGCTTTAATTTTTTCAGAATCTTGATTGTCTTCACGAGCCACTAATTGGATTGAAAAACGATCATCAATTTTTTCTTCTAAAAACAACGCATCAGCGGGTTTTAAGCCAATTTTAGAAATATAGGTTGGGTAGTTATACACTAGCGCAACACCTGGCTCGCTGTATGCTTCAGCTAGATTTAATAAATCAACCGATAACCATTCCAAGTTTTTCGGATTTTCAACAACGTCTTTAGTTGTCGCATTCGTCCCTACACCCTCTTTTAAGGTGATTAAATTTTGCTCAGCTAAGATTGCTAAGGCCCTACCTTCGTTTGAGGCATCATTTGGAATGGCAACTTTGCTATTTTCTGGAATCGCATCAACTGATTTGTAATCTTTTGAATAAAAACCAACTTTTGCATCGTAAATTGGTTGAATCGCAACGAGCGTGCCTTCTTTTTCAGCATTGTATTTTTCCATAAATGGACGATGCTGAGCAAAACTTGCATCGGCTTCTTTACTCATAACCATGTCGTTATAGGCCACATTGTCGTTTACTTGGACTAATTTAATTTCCCAGCCATCTTTTTTAGCAACTTCTGCTGCCACTTTTACGACATCTGTCATTGGTGCTGCTTGTCCAGCAACCGTAATCACTTTATCTTCCTTTGCGCTATCCGTACCTTTTTCGCTTGTACCACAAGCAGCTAATGTCATGATTGAAACAAGGGCAACGAAACCTAAACCAAATTTTTTCATTATTCCATCCTACTTTCTTTTATCTAGTCGATAAGCGATTTGATTGCCTATCATTTGTATTAAAAAAACAAAACAAACCATAAAAATAATTGCTAAATACATAATGCCATATTGATAACTTTGATAACCATAACGAATGGCAAAATCACCAATTCCACCACCACCAACAATTCCCATGACGGTCGAATAAGAAACCATACTGACAATCGTTGTCGTAAACGCCAAGACCAAGCCGCTACGCCCTTCAACGAGCAGAAAGTACCAAATATATTGCACCTTACTTGCTCCCAGTGAATCGGCTAACAATTGAATCTCCTGAGGGATATCGAGTAAAACTTGCTCGACTAAGCGTGCGAAAATTGCAATCGCAACAAGACTCAAAGGAAAGGACGCCGGAACGGGTCCAAAAGCTCGGCCAATCAAAAAACGAACGACAGGAATTAACGATACAACGAACAAGAGAAACGGGTACGAACGGACAATACTAATCACACCGTTTAGGATCCAATAACTGAGGGTTCTTTTTTGAGCAACTTTCGGATTGGCTAAAAATAAAGCCACACCTAAAGGCAAGCCAACCACTAAAGCAAAAAATAACGAAATCCCCATCATGATCGCCGTTTGTTCTAATGACAATTGCAACTCAGGCCAATAATAAACGATTTGCTCCGCTAAACTCATGTCGTCAACCTCCTTTGCACCTTCTCAAAGTAGGTCAATGCCTCTTTTTCAATCAAAGTCGGAGTGTTTAAGACCTCTCCTTGAAGTTTTCCCTCTTCCAAGACTAAAACGCGATGACAAACTTTTTTAACAGCTGCCAAATCATGACTGACGAAAAAGATCGTCAACGCAAACTCTCGATGAATTTTTTGCAATAACATTAAGACTTCATCGGCATATTCTTCATCAAGCGCACTCGTTACTTCATCACAAAGTAAGATTTCCGGCTTACGGATCAGTGCACGAGCAATTGATACCCGCTGTTTTTCGCCACCTGAAAGCTGATTTGGATAAGCATCCATTTTATCTTGTAAGCCAACAAAAGCTAAAAGTTCTGTGACATAAGCTTGATCCTTTTTCCCGATTAACTTTAACGGCAAAGCAACATTTTCTGCGACCGTCAAATTATTCAGTAAGTTAAAATGTTGAAAAGCCATGCCTATTTTTTGTTTCCATCGCTGCTTTTCTTTGACAGAAAATTGACCGACATCGTGTTGCTCAATTGATAATCGTCCTTGCATGGGTGACTCCATTAAATTCAATAAACGCAATAAAGTCGATTTCCCTGAACCACTTTTACCAACAATTCCTACAAATGAACCTTTTTCAATTGAAAACGACAACTGATCAAGCGCTTTTTTCTCATCATAAACATGACTAACTTGTTCCAGTTGATACATTGACTCCCCCCTTATCTATACTAAATAATGAAAGCATCTGTATTAATTTATCCCAATCAAATAATTGTTCGTTTACAAAAAAAATTAAAAAAGATTGATTTATAAAGAAATACGAACGATACTTCACAATAAAAACAATATAATACAGTCACATAAACTGTACTGATTCAGTATAAATGTTAAACGACAAAAAAACAACCAGAAAGATGAGCCGACCCCCAAAAGTTAGACCTAAAAATCTAACTTTTGGAGGTCGGTTTTATTATGTCTAAATA
>NZ_JBHSGT010000038.1:0-3361 GCF_042654605.1 Enterococcus eurekensis | reverse complement strand
AAGCGAAAGAACCGCTTTTCGAAATTTACTTCCAATCACTCAGAACAAAGCGCCCAAATTACCACCTTTATATTACGACAGTTTTTTTATTTTACTAAGACAGTTTTTTTATTATCGGCTCTTCTTTTTATCACAAAAAATTTAATAATTTTTTTTAATGATATTATATAAACAATAGACATTTTGATACTTTATGTGTAATATGAAGGCTATAGAAAGCCAGTGTTTCGGTTTTCAAAACAAACACTTTTTTCTTTGTGAAAAAAGCGAAAAAAATAAGTGATAGTAACGGGGGATTTATAATGAAGAAAACAAAATTAGTAACACTTACAGCGGCTGTATTATTATCTGGCGGTTTATTAGCAGCATGTAGTCCTGACGAAAAATCAGCTGAAAGTTCTACACCAGAGTCATCTGTTGCAGCTTCTTCTGAAGACGTTGTTAGTTCTGCTTCAATTACTGACAAACCAGAAGAAATCGTTAAATCATTAAGCGCTGAAGGAAACTGGATTACTGCAGCAACTGCGGATGTAACCGTTGATCAAGAAATCGTTGTTGATGGCGAATTCCACGATAAAGATGATGCTTCTGCAGATATCTACCGTAAATTAGCCCTACATACACAAGATGAGAAATTTAACATTTTAGATAACTTCACATTAACTGTACCAAAAATTGTTGTTAACTCTGAAAACTTCACTGTTTTCTACGGAACAATTAAAGGTGATATTGAAGTGAATGCAAACGGCTTCTCTTTAATCGGTACAAAAGTTGATGGAAATATCACATTCACTAAAGAAGAATACCAAACTTCTGCTGACTTAGATAAAGATGGCAAAGGTGCAACCGTTACTGGTGAAGTAACTGTCGCTGAATAATTCAAAAAAGGGTCTTTTAAAAAAGCGATTCGATCAACCGACCGAATCGCTCTTTTTTGTCTGTTTTTAAGTATCACACCTTTAGTTAATCGATTGTAATCCAATATCTACGTACCCATTTTTGATTTTCTTCATCAAAGCGTCGATCTTCTAAAATCCCATGGTTCTTCTCAATGACTTTAGCAGATGCTAGATTGTCATCATCACAAGTAATTAGTACGCGAGCCAAGCCAAAATTTTTAGCCTCTTTTAAAGATTCTTTTAACATGAATGAGCCGTAGCCTTTTTTACGCGCGCTCGGTGCAATCGAATAGCCAATATGACCACCATAATTCAATAAATAATCATTTAATCGCATTCTTAAAGCAAGCATACCAATAATTTGCTGCGGTGTTTCTTGGACAAGGACATACTGACGACTCGGGACACGACCTTCATTTGGTAATGTCTCCTCATTTTCGTACAATTTCATTGCTATTAGCCAATCCTCAATTGTAGGAAAAGTTGTGATACTTCCAGAGCCCGCAATATGACCGGGATTATCAAATGTTTCCTGATAGACTTGTAAGGCATCAAGTAAATCAAGACTTGGTTGTATGAGCTTAGCGCCCTCTTTCTTAACATCATTAATCATTGGCTAACACTCCTATTTTCTAATTTTCGGAAAAAATGGTTTCCTCAAATAATACCTCTGAACCATCTAATACTACTCGCGCACTGACACCATAAGGTAAAATGGCACGCGGATAAGCATGACCAAAATTCAAATTATATAACACGGGAAAATTAGGATTTACGATGACTTCACGAATCACATTTTTATATTCTTCGTAATAAACTTCATCTTGTGGTTTACCAAAAAGTAAACCCGCTGCCTGTTCAAAGACTCCCGCCTGTTTTAACGTTTCTAACATTTCCCTCAAATTTTCCGGTGTTGGTTTTTCTTCTGAGGTTTCTAAAAAAACAATTTTTCCTCGCCATTCTTCAGCTGTTGGAAAAATTTGATATCTTTCAGCAATTTCTTTTTCAAGTGGATCACGTTCACCTTTGATTAAATCAAACAAACTTTCAATACAGCCACCTAATAATTGACCACTGAATTCACGTTGACCTTGCAACCACTCATGGGCACTTTTTTCCTGTTCTTCTATTCGTTTTTGTCCCAAGGATTGTTCTGAAAAATCACTTCGTTCATGATACCATACCGGACTTGAATCAATTGCTGCTTGTGCATTAATTCCAAGAAATCGTTGGAAAGTCTTTAGCGAATACGGCAACATTTCAGGGCCAAGTTCGGCTAAATCAGTTAAGAAAGCTGGACCATAATACGATGTCATTCCTAATTTATAAAAAAGTAAATGATTGACTGTTGAATCTGAAAAGCCTGTAAAAATTTTAGGATTTTGCTGAACAAGAGTCCGAAACTCCTTATCCTCCCACAAATAAGGCCAAGTTAAAAACGTATCCTCTCCACCAATTGCACAAATAATCCCTTTAATCTCTGGATCGGAAAAAGCAGCTTTTAAATCCGCAGCACGATGTTCAGGATGTGCTTTCACATAATCAATTCCTTTTAGCGTGTGTTTCATTAAAACGGGTACAAGGCCGAATGACTCTAAGCGCTCAATCCCTAATTTCAAACTATGTTTACAAAAATCTTCCCCTAATGTACCACTTGATAAACTGACAATTGCGACTTTATCCCCTTGCGTTAATGCTGGTGCTTTAATCATTCAACCACTCCTCACTGTGATAAATTATCAACAACTATACCCGACCACAGACTAAAAAACAATCGTTTTCGAATAAAAAATCCCCAGTATGATAAAGTCCCCCAAAAAAATCCAACGTTTTGGGGGCACCTTATAAACTGAAGGTTTTAATCTAGTTACGTAATAAAGAGTTTTTAAAGGTATACTTATCGGCGCGGTAATATGATTCATCGTAAAGAATCGGTACGCCATCTTTTGAATAAGTTACTGAATGGACTTTTAGTAACGGGCTTCCAAATGGCACGTTTAATAATTCTGCCAGTTCTTCTGTCACTAAAATGGCTTCGATTTCTTGATGCGAGTATGCAATTTCGACTTTTTCTTCTAATAGTTTAAACAAAGAGCCTTCAAAATCTTTCGCAGTTACCCCTTCTATATAAGTTTGTGCTAAGTATATTTTTTCAACGGTTATCGGTGTACCGTCTAAATTCCGACGACGAACCAATTCATAAATAATATCTGCAGCGGTTTTTTTTAGTGCTTCTTGAATCTCTGTTGGCACACTATCAATTGCATGAAAAGTAATCACTTCAGTTTGACTCGTATTGCCGTATTCTTTGGCAGCTTCAGTGAAACCTTTTAAACCTGAACGACCACTTTGAATTTTTTGTGGAGACATGACATACGTGCCCCGATTTTTTAATTTATTAACTAGCCGAGAACACTCGCGACTTTAGTCGTGTAGATGAATCGGCTTCGGTTGAGGCACAG